>JAHHIL010000047.1 GCA_019358975.1 Trichocoleus desertorum ATA4-8-CV12 | reverse complement strand
AATCAAATTGCTGGCTGAGGAATTAGAATCCTATCTCCCCTTCTGGCAACGGTCTGAAACTTTACCCAAATGGGATATCACCATTCTTCCTGCTTGACAGGGGTGTTATTTATTTGCAACCCCCTTAAAGCAATGCCCAAGCCTAAAGCTAAGAATTCACTCCAGTCCGCGAGGCGTGGTTGCTGCCGTTGTCGCCAATACTGAGCCACCACGAGCATCAACGCTAAATAGGGGAAGAAGCCTACCCCAGCCAAGCTCGCAGCGGTGAATGAAGCTCCTGCTACCTGTTCACCCCAACTCAGAACAGCTTGCCTGTTTCCCACCGGAATCAACCGCCACAGCAACCAATAAGCCTGTAGCCCCACCAGAAAAGCAGCGGTGAGTGGAACAACCTGATGTAGCTGCCGTAAGCGATCGCTGAGGAGCCATAACCCTAAGCCACTAATTGCGATCGCTTGCCAAGGAGGTGCCACTGCGACTGTAGCCAACCAGCCAATCAGCAATAAAGCGGCTCCCGCTGGAACCCACAAGGCTCTGCCCGGATTCTGTCGTGCCAGCCAGCACAGCAGCCAACCACAAATGCCCACCGCCAACCCTAACTGATGGACTGGGACTTGGGCGACCAAAACAGCTCTGGCAATCAGTAGCAAAGCTGAAGCTGCAACCGCAATGATGCTAGGCGCTAGCCATGCCTGCCCCGGTGTGGGAGAAGAAACGGCCTCTGAATCAGGCGATCGCGCTTCTGGAACGGCTCGGGTCGTAGTAGTTGCTGAAGCTTGGTCTTGCTGCAACAACACAAATGCAGTGCCGACTGTCCCTAGATAGGTAGCAATCAGCGGAAATCCGGGCCACCCCCAACCCCAATGCAGCCAACTGAGGGCAATGCTATCGAGCAGGAGCAACCGAGAACTAGCGATCGCACTCTGCCTGAGCCCCAAACGCCTGAGTCCTAAAAGTTGCAGTAGCAGCGCCGTCAGCACCAAAGCCGCAATAGCCGCGATCGCCCAGCCCCCAGGTTGTTGCCACAACTTAAACCCATCCATCATCCAGAAATTAACTGGAATGATCAGCAACGTCGCCGTCTGCAACATGCGAGTGGTGAGCTGTAAGTGAGGTTGCTTCGCGGTCCACAAACTGACTGCCCAGAATGCCAAAGTGTAGGCAAACAGAATCCCGTATTGCCCCGTGGGAGGAAAGTTGCGCCACTGGCTTGCTGCGAGCACTCCAGAAGACACCACCACCATAAACACGCCCAGAAATAGCAGCCAAATGACGCTAATCTCGGTCATTAATGATTGCAGGCGTTCGGCTAAGAAGTTGCTTTGCCTGGTAGTAGAGCTTGTAACGCTAGTAGGGCTAGCAACGCTGGCAGAGCGAGAGGAAGATCGAACACCTGTTCTAATGCGGGGTCTTGACGGGGATCGCTCAGGTAGCTCAGTGACAAAGTCCGAGTCAAACTCAGCATCACTGACGGACAGGGGGGTGGGCAGGGGAGTGACCGGAACAGGCTCTGGTAAGGCACAGGTGAGATAGCGATCGCCAAGTTGCTTAATTTGAGTGTCTGAGAGTAGCCCCAGGTTTTGCCACGCTTCCAGCCCTTCTAGCAAGGCAGAAGTCTCCTGAACGGTGAGTTCAATCCTAACCAGGCGATCGGATTGAGATGCCATGCTTCACTGCCCTCCCCACTCATATTCGAGATTGCTAGCAAGATACCAAGCTTTTTTGCATGACCGCTCACTACTTGCACTTTATTAAGCATCAGCCCTTCAGGAGCGTGATCTTTTCACAGATAGCTATCCCATAAACCAGCTTCAAAAGCCTGATGAACATTTAGATTACATTAGGGCGTTTGAGGGCATCAGTTTTCCATCTGAAATCACAAGAATGAATTAGATGAACTTTTGTAATTGAGGATAAATACTTACTGATTTAAGTTGCAATATTGAATTCCGTAATTGAGGATAAATACTTACTGGTTTAAGTTGCAATATTGAATTCCGTAATTGCTATAGCTCTTGAGTAACTTGTTGCGTCATTTATTGAGTTGCTTTTTGTATCTGCCTCAGGGGGATCAGCACTTCAAGTTCACTGAAACCCTTGAGGCGGTGAGTGATTCGACTTCTACCTCTACCAAAAGGCAGAGATCATAGAACCCTCTAATTGCTTCACTAATTCGCTCGTTCTTCATTAGTTAGCGTCACTTCTTGGTGATCCCTCAATTGTGTAACAAAGGCTGCTTTCTGTTTTAGTGAAATATTAAATAACTTAATGATCGTTCTCTCTGTCTAGTGATAAGCTTTTAGGAATCAAGCGAAGATGTGAACGAAACACATCAATCGTAAATTTAAAAAAGCTTAATCTTGGGGAAAAACACCATGGCTATTACAGATAACTATAATGTTCAAATCGAATCAGGAACCCGTAACCATAAGGGTTTCTTCATTGAAGATACAGACTATAAATTAGTTGGGATCGACCAATCTGGCTGGGCGCTGATTTGCATGAATGATGCTGTTTGCCATTACGTTGATCCTGACAACATCAAGGTTTTGGCCGATGGCTCGGTAGAAATAGCTGAATAGAGTCTGCTCAGATAGCAGTCTAAAAGCTCATTCCTGTTAATCGGCTGTCCATAAGGGCAGCCTCTCTTTTTTGAAGCTTATCTGAGTTGATGATTTGGGTAATCCTGGTCGTGAGGCAGGGCCACTACCCCCTTGTGATTAAGGAGTGATGGCAGGTCAAGGTAACGGTAAAGGTCGTGCCTTGTTCCGGTTGACTGTCAACGCAAAGGCTACCTTGATGGTTCTCGACAATGGCATGAGCGATCGCCAGTCCTAAGCCAGAACCCGTGGTTGCAGGTTTGGCGATGCTAGTTTCGGCGTTTTCGTGAGTGCGGGCGGGGTCAACTCGATAGAAGCGATCGAAGATATAGGGCAATGCTTCCGGCGGAATGCCAATGCCTGTATCTCTCACCTGTATTTGCAACTGCACGATATGATTGCGCTTCACCTGCTGTAGCATCACTTCAACCTGTCCGCTACTAGGCGTATACTGCACGGCATTGCCGACCAAATTGGTAAATAGGCGGGCCAATTGATCGCGATCGCCCTGTAAGGTAAAGGGTTCGGGCGGGATTTCACCTTTACTGCTATTGCGCGGACGACTCTCAGGGCGAAGCTCTAATGGAGGCTCTGCTGGCTCCTCTATATCTAAGGATAAAAATACGCCTTTTTCGAGAGCGATCGCTTGTTGTTCCTCCACCACATCAATCAACAGCGCATCCAAGGCCACAACTGTCCAACGCGGTTGCACCATACCACTGTCTTGCCGCGCTAAAAAGAGCAGATCATCCACTAATCGCCCTAAGCGTCGAGTTAGCCGTTCCACCACTTGAAGTTGTTGTTGCTGCCACTGCGGATCAGGATTGGGGTCAGAGAGTGCCACCTGTACATTGGTCTGAATCGTGGCGATCGGGTTTCTCAACTCATGGGAGGCATCGGCTGTAAATTGTTTTAGCTGTTGGTAAGACGCTTGCACTGGCTGCATGGCTAACCCAGAAAGCAACCAACCAATGGCCGCAACTGCTACAACCATCAGGCCAGTTCCCAAGCTCAAGTCAAAGATTAACTGTCGAATCGGTTTGGTCACTTCAAACCAGGGATGACTAACCCGCAAATAGCCCAGCACTTGCCGCCCCACCTGGACTCGTTGGGTTACTTGCCGTAGCAGATCGGGTTCTTGGGTGCCATCAGTCGGTTGAGGCGGTAGATGTACTGTTTCGCCTGTACTATTGGGATGCAAAGGTACATTTAAGGGAGCTGAAAGAGTGGACCACAGCAGTTCTCCTTCAGGACTGAACCACTCTAAGTCAATGTGGTCATCTTCTACGGTGTCGGCATTGTTGCGAAAACTGGCCTCTATATTGATCCGTAAAGGGCCACCTTCTTTGTGAAAGTGCACTGGTTCCAAGACCAGCGATCGCTGAATTACTTCCACTACATGATTTAGCGTGTCGTCAATCCGCTCAATTAAAGTGCTACGCACATAGAAATAGAAGCCACTAGCAAACAACAACAGGAGCACTGCGGTTACAATCGTGTACCACAAAGCTAAGCGCCGACGAGTCGTTTGAAACATAATCAGTTAATATAAGTTAATATTAAAGCAATAAACCCTCGCTCCAGTCGCAAAATCTAGCTGCGTTATTTTGTCAACGGAACAAGAGATGGCCTTGGATGGGCTAAAGATTCTGTGCTACCGTGTCTAGTGAGCATTAAGTTTCGGCTGACGGGTTTGTTCTTTGATTGACAGGCATCTCTCCGAATCTCAATCTCTACACTTTTTCTGATTCTGGAGTTTTCCATGTCAATCTACATCGGCAACCTATCTTATGAAGTGACGCAAGAAGATGTGAGTGACATCTTCTCAGAATATGGTACGGTGAAGCGGGTTCAACTCCCCGTAGACCGCGAAACAGGCCGTATGCGCGGCTTTGGCTTTGTTGAAATGTCAAGCGACGCGGAAGAAACCGCAGCGATCGAAGCTCTAGATGGAGCTGAATGGATGGGCCGTGACCTGAAGGTTAACAAAGCGAAGCCCCGTGAAGAGAGAAGCCCCGGCGGTGGTGGCGGTGGCAATCGCCGAAGCGGTGGTGGCGGTGGCGGTGGCAGCAGAGATGGATTTTCTCGCCGCTACTAAACCTTCCTTAAAGCTTAGGGTTTAACTTAAAAGTTGTGGGCGAGTGAGGCAGGGGCCAGCCGTGTCTCACTCTGCTAGAAATATACTGGGGTGTTCACAACCACCTAGCAAGTAATGAAGCTCAGGAGGCAATCGCATGACCCAGGTGACTGTTGGCGAAAACGAAGGAATTGAGTCGGCGCTGCGTCGATTTAAGCGTCAGGTCTCCAAAGCAGGAATTTTTTCGGATATTAGACGGCGACGGCACTTTGAGACTCCCATCGAGAAAAAGAAGCGCAAAGCGATCGCTAGAAGACGGAAGAGACGGTTTAATTCAGCTTAATTGAGTCAGTTAAATAACCCGCTATTATCCCCCGCAGCGGTTGAACAGTAGGAGTGTAGTGAGCGATCGCTACACTCTTTGTTCTCTTACCCAGGATCGGAAAGTCCGAATTACACCTGTTTCACCGATCGCAGGGCTTTGATTCAGAAATCGGGGAATGACAGTCAGAAGCAAATTTCCAAAGGTAGGACTGTAGCTAAGTTGAGTATATTGTCCCTGCTGTAGCTGTTTGATGGTTAACTCACCATTGGCGTAACGCCAGATTTCGGGGACTCCCAAGGCAACATAGATCGGCTCTTTGTTTAGGGATGAACTACTGAAGTCTACTTCCAGCACTAAATCAGGTGGCGGGTCGCGATCGAGATCAATAGTTTCTAGCGCTCTCACCTTAGATTCGTTCTGAATGTAGAAGCAGGAGTCTGGCTCAATGCCCTTGAGTAAGTCTTTTCGTTTACAGGTCAATGCCCCAGCGCTACGAATCGGTAAATCCAACTCCTCTACAAGGACATCTATCAGCTTTTCGATCAGGCGTTTGATATGTTCATGAGGAAACAACGGGGACATAATTTCCAGAATGCCTTGGTCATAAGCGAGGCGGGCGTTGCTAGTCTCACCTAGCTCACTCAACATCAGCTCAAACAAACGCCAACTGACGTTGTGCAAAATGATGCGTTGTTCGCCTAAGGTGGGCGTTGCGATGGTCATTCCTTCCTCCGCTTTACTCCGAAAAATGATTCGTAATGCGATCGCCACAACGACTAGGCAACTTGCAGTGTTCTAGGTTCAGGTATAGGTTCACCTTCTGCTTGCCAAGCTTCGAGATACATTTCAATCACTTCTTCGCCTTGGTGAATTGCTTCTTCACGGGTTTTGCCATGAGTGCAAGGCATGACAACCAGATCTGCAAATTCTGGAATTGTCACTAGAAAAAGCTGATCTTCATCGGACCATTGAATAATCATGCTGTATCGACTCATGAATTCTTGTCCTCCCTTAGATTCTCCAGCTCAATTAATAACTGAGCTAACTGCTTTTCAAGGTAGCGCGGCACATCATCTCCATCTTTGCCTGGAATTGTCAGTGCGATCGCGCTTTACTTACACTGGGTTGGCTTGACCCAACTGAGCCAGGAACTGTAACGCCTTCACTACATAGCTGGCGCAGAGATAGGGTGAAGTGTCGTAGAACGATCGCCAAGCCGAGGCTTTGTATTGGGGATATTGCTCCGCGCGATCGGGGAATCTGTCTAGCCAGGACAGGCGCACGGCGTGGCCGATCAATACGTCGAGCACAATCAGTTCTTCAATTTGTAAGTTGGGGTTGCGTTCTGCGATCGCCGCCAATTCCATTAGAGTTTCGATGTTGACTTGGCGATACTCTGGAGCCTGAATTTTGTTCAACAAATGCTCCACTCGCAATGCAAAGTTGGGTTCTCCAGGCGTCATTTCCGCCAGAATTAAATGACTGTCTAGACGGTTGCGCCGCTCTAGCTTGTCGCCAATGACTAAGCCTTTGCAGTGTTTTAACAGTCGCCAAACTTTGAAGTAAAAGTCTTCTGGTACACGGTTGAGGGCTCCATCCAATTGACGTTTTTGTAACCAGCTACCAGTAGGTGACTCGGACTCGGATTGCTCTGGCAACACCACCCACTCGATCGCCTGTTGTTGTTTGACGTGCAACGATTCTTGCTGGAACAGGGTCTGATTCAAACCTTCGTATCCCGCTAAAACTTGGCGGAGGCGCATTTTTAGCTCGAAGGGGCTGAGTTCCATCAAGTGTTCGTAAGCTTCGTCTTGGGTGACTTGCAATTCACGGGACAAAGCAGTGGTAATTAATAAGATTAGGTAGCCCACTCGCAGCGTCAGCAAACCATCAAAAAGCTGTGGCTCCGATTGGATCAGCAAACCGCAGTAGATCAAGATTTCTTGAGTGAGGACGCGATCGCGAATGTCTTCGCCGCAGAACTCCTTGATTTTGTCGATGACCTCGGTGTAAGACATGGGACGGGTAATTAAGGAAGCTTCACTGTAGGACTTGCCCACCGTAATTTGCTTTTGCCGCACCAAAATATCAGTCACCGCATCCGATAAACCAATATCTACTTTATTGAGCAAACCCGCTGCCCGCCGAACTACCGCCCACAATTGCAACGTTCCAGCTTTGGTATAGACCTCATTGAGGAGATCAACTACTGTCACCGAGCGTTGCGGGCCTTCAAACCCCGTCTCAAACTCTAACCCTCGCAACCTTACCAAAGTTTGTAAGAGTTCAATTTGCTCGTAGATGTTTTCCGTCTCTCGCAAACTACTCAATAGCAAGTCGATATTGGTTTCGCATTCCAAGACAAATTCCTGAGTGTAGCCCAAGGGGCCGCTTTGCTCTGGATTGAACGCCAAGTAAGAGCAAACAGGCGAAGCATCTTGGACTGAGGTGGTAGAAAACTTGAAATTATGCAGAAAATCAATCCGCTCAACTCCTGCCGTCAGGATCAATTGGTTCAGTCGTCCCAATCGGACAGCAATGCCATTGCAGTAGCCATTCTGCAACTCTTGCATCAAATCCAGAAGCGCTCCACGGCCTGTTTCTAGCATTGCTTTGGTGATTAGCAATGTGAGAGTGGGTCTACCAAGTTGACACCAATGGGATTGAATATAGGCCAACTCACTTTTGATCTGAGCGACTAGAAAGTGGTAGTCCAGTGTTAGATAAAACTGTTGCGGATCGAGGCAAGAAGGCAAGAAGGCGATCGTTTCGCCACAAATGCGGAAGACGCGGCAAGTAGTGAGACTGCGGAGCCGTCGTATAGGCCGACCGCTCAGGTCAAGTTTATCATTGCGACCAATCTGGGTGTACGCTGCCGATAACTCAGTGGCATGACGAACTTGTAATGGTTCTACCTGCTTCGGAGTTTGGGTGGCGATACCATAGGCCGCAAGTTTCTCCTGAATGGCTTCATCCTCAGCCAGCATCGCAATCTGGATTAGGGGTTCTCGATGTCGTCCGACGCACAGATGCCGCCCTAGAGGATCAATGTCTCCCAAGGCAATTAAACCGTCGCTGAGCATACAGCCGAGAAAATAAAGGCTCTGTGCCCAAACCAGAGGGATGTTTTCATTGGGTAAACGCTTCTGGCTCTGGGGTTTTTGGCGCTCGGCATCAATACTTTCTTGGGGTACGTAGTACAGTTCTGGCAGCAGTTGCAGGCCGTCTTGCTCGACGAGTAATGTTTTTAGCTTGGCTTGGTAGTCTTCCACTTGGGCGCGATCGCCTTGGAACAAGCCATCTAGCAGCAGATAGGTGAAGAACAACGGCCACTCACATTCCACATGCTCAAATTGCTTCAACTCCCAAGGTTCGTAGTGCAAGCGGGTGGTGTCTTCCAAAACTGTCTGATGACCGTCTCGCAAGAAACGCTTACAGCCGTACTTGCCTTGCAGCTTCTTGATGATGGCGGTACGAGTGCGCTCCATCAACGGGCGATCTTCCACAGCAAAGGCAGGAAAGCCAATCACACTCAACAAAGCCGCATCAATTTCTTTAGAACCAGATTCTCGTGGCAACAGGGATTCCAGAGTGATTCGCGCCCGCGCAATCTCGTCGGGTAACACGTGAATGACTGACGCTTGGCTACCCCGCACACCAAACAAATCTAGGCCATTGATCGCCTCTAGCGCCGCCTTCGCCATGCCGATAGAGCTAGCATTCAGCTCTGGATTGCCGTGGTTGGTTTTGTTGCCCCGTTCCCAAATGCCGTAGTCTGGGGTGCGGTAAGCCCGTCCAATGTAGTAGACCAGGTTTTGAATAAAGTTGACTTCGTCAATGCTGTAGACAATTGAGAGGCCAGAAGCCGTCATCTGAGCCAAGATCAGCAAAAATAGGGAGGTGGCATCGAGTTGCAGGTGGCCCCATTCCCCATCTCCTACGACCGTATCGCCAGTGTGGGTGTCGTACTTAGCGTGGAGTGCGTCTAGCGCTGATTGCGTCGCCTTAAACTTCTCGACTTTGTGGGTCTGCCGCATCATGGCAAACAACAAGCCGCGCATTAACTTCACGACGCTATGCTCTAGTTCGTAAGTACGACCTTGATCTTCGTCTACTTTGCGGTAGGCCAGCGCTAACCCCCACACGGCCAGAATGCTATAGACGTTGTCCCTAACCCAGGCATCGGTGTAGTCGCCGTGGGCATTGACCGCTGTGCTTGCGGGTAGCAGCCCTGTTATGGGATTTTGGCGCGTCAGGATGATGGTGTTGATTTGGCGGTAGTAGTCATCTAAGCGCGCTTGCAAATCAAGGGATGCGGTTGCCATGTTTCGGTTACTTGGAGAACTGAGCCTAAAGTTGTAGAAGTCAATTTTAGTCTTTCGGCCACGTTTGAGTGATGCGATCGCGACGTTGCCAAAGCCTGCTGATCCGACGGGCTGAGTGCCTTTATTATCCCCGGTTTATGAGCAATTTATACCGGAGCAGAAAGGACTGAATGGGTGGCTGCTGTCGTCAGCAATTTCACCATATCTTCATCAGAATACTCATCGCTATACTCGTATCTTTACGAGGGATCAGCTAGAACAAGAATTAGGACAAAGGAAAGAGACGAAATAAATCATTTGGCAGAAGTGGTCTGCTCGGCCAATTGGATACTTTGAAGTCAGGAGCAGACAATTTGTTCATTCTTACTCCTATTCATCCGGTGGTGTGTATGTCTCGTCGCCTCAATCAAAACAAATCTCCCTTTCTGAAGATCGTCTACTCTCAAGTCAAGATAAACGGCAAGGTTGAACTCGTCCCGATGGAAATGTATGCGGATGGTTCACTAAAGCGCTGTGAATTCTAAAACTATCAAATCTTTTTTCTAAGCTGTTTTCTGTAATTTTAGATTCCATTTAAGCGATCGCTTTTCTTGATTTTTTACTAGTTTCTAGTTTTACTAACCAAGCACTCACATTAACCCTTTAATTCACTTAAAGTTCAATAAATCTTCTAAGACTATTTGATCAAAAAAGTAAGAAATATGTGTTTCCCCACTAAGCTGCTTAGACAAGGGTGCTTTGAAACGTATCAAATTACTTTTGAATTTTTGATTATTTTCTGACTTAGGAATGGGAGTTTTAGTACATAACCAGTCTTGTTTTGAGTAATAATCATTCCACTCTTGAACTGTGCTGCTATTGAGGCATTTAGTAGTTTCTTCAGTTACCCACTGAGCTTTATAGGAATATAGCTCCATTAATCCACCTAGACTGACAAGACGAATGGGTATTTGAGTTGGGTTGTAGTAGTCAGCCAATAGGTCAACAGCGATCGTTACTCCATGACTATGTCCTACAAGAGTTACTTTTTCATAGTCTCCATGCTTCAGGACATCATCCAACATCATTTTAATTCTGAGCCTAATGCGGTCTCTAACGCATCCTACTTCAAGCTCGGCTTCGTCCTGAAGATAACGAGTCGTAAAGTCAATCTGATTAACTAGAACACTTACAGGTGTAGGTAACAAGTTCAGAAGAATACTGGCAATCACCCATCCTGACCAACCTCCCATCCTTTGACCTATTTGGCCTAGTGTTGTTGCCCAATCAGGTGGAAGAGGAAAGCCAAGCGTATCTGGGGCTTTCCCAATTGCTGTTAACGTTACAGCCACGATGCCGTAGTACCAAAGCACTACCAAGAACATCACAATCATGAGTTGAAAAAATAGAACTCTTGACTGTTTCGCCATGAGCCAAAATTTAAATGTAAAACAGTAGATAAAAAGATAAAGTCCTCTAACAAGTTGCTCTTTGGGAGTTTTTTCTCCCAGTTTCTCCATTAGATCTAACCAATAAGCCTCATAGATATCTATAGTTTTTTCTTCATTACTCTGAGAGTGAGCAATAAATCTTTTCCCTGTTTGCCCAGCAATTTTAATTGGCTCTCTTTCTATATCAACTCTGTAATTCTCTAGCCGACTGGTTAGGCCAATCGTTAACAATTTATCTAAATAATCATCTTGAGCCTTGGCGAAGAAGCCAGGAACTAGGATGACTGCTTCTTTTGCAGTTGACATCGCTCGTCACTCGATAAATTCTTATCTAAAATAATGCCAATTTTCCCTAAAGTCTCAGAGATCACATCTCAAGAGAACTTTTAATATCCGATCGCCTTAACAGTACAGTATTCCTCAGTATGTGCATCTGTAAAACGTATTAAAATTTACTTGGCTCGTAATTTATCAGGATTTGCTGCGATCGCGCTCGTAATGGGTAGTTGAGGTGAAAACTGCTAGAGCAGTAGCAATTAGTAGCGCTCTGGGCTAGAGTGCGGTAGAATTTAGCGCCTGAGAGAGCTACTCAACGACCATTACTAGATGCGTGAGGCAGTGCAAGTGCGGTCTATGTCTGAAGCACCCAAACCATTTCCTGTACTGGGGCTCCCAGTTCACCTATCGAATGACTATGCAGGTTGGCTGTCAGCCCGTTTGCAAGAAAGACGGGGAGTGCATGTCGTCACGCTCAATGCCGAAATGACCATGCAGGCAGAAGACTCCCCTGCTTTAGCTAACATTATTCGTCAAGCAGAACTAGTGATTCCCGATGGGGCTGGGGTGGTGCTGTACCTGCGATCGCAAGGGCGACGGGTAGAACGGTGCCCAGGCATTGAACTAGCAGAAGCACTCCTCCAAAAAGCAGGACAAGCGGCAGAACCCTGGCCCGTGTTCTTTTATGGTGGGGCTCCCGGCGTGGCGGAAACTGCGGCGAGACGGTGGCAAGAGCAGGTTCCAGGGTTGGCGATCGCGGGAGTTCAAAATGGTTTTCTCTCTGCTGACGCTCAGCCAGAGTTTCGGCAAATGCTACAAACCTTGCAACCTCGCTTAATTTTTGTCGGTTTGGGCGTGCCTCGCCAAGAGTTGTGGATTGCAGAGCATCGCCACCTTTGCCCGGAAGCAATCTGGATTGGCGTAGGCGGTAGCTTTGACATTTGGGCAGGAGAGAAATCGCGGGCACCTGCTTGGCTGCGGGATAACCATTTGGAATGGGTCTATCGGTTATATAAGGAACCTTGGCGGTGGCGACGGATGCTAGCGTTACCAAAATTTGCAATTCGAGCCCTAATTTATCGTTTCACCCAAAGACATCCCGTCACTCAGCGAGTACCATAATCTCTACGTCACAATCACGCTACGTCACAATCACGCTGCTCAAAGGCACTGTTTTCCTCTATGCCCCAGGTTTTGAACGGCAAATCTCCCCAGGCTGCTGCTAGCGGTTCGGGTTCTTCAGTTAGCGATGTCTATGCCCACCTTCAGACACCGCTTAGTGACACTCAGCCTCAAGTCACAACTCAGGCTACGAAAGGGCCTCAACCCGCAGCGACCACGCCCATTATCCAGTTGCAGAGTGTCACGAAAACTTACCCCAATGGCAGCCGTGGCTTGTTAGGTGTGAATCTGGAAGTTAAGCGGGGCAGCTTCTTGTTTGTAACTGGCCCCTCTGGTTCTGGCAAGACTACTTTTTTGAAGTTGCTCTATGGGGCAGAACGTCCCAACCAGGGTGATGTGGTTGTAGATGACTACAATTTGTCGAAGCTGCGGGGCGATCGCCTGTCTCTGCTGCGGCGGCGGATTGGCATTGTCTTTCAAGACTACAAGCTGATTCCTCGTCGGACTGTGGCTGAAAACGTGGCTTTTGTTCTGCAAGCCCAAGGCTATACCCGCAAGGAAATCCAGCGACGGTTGCAACCCACGCTGCGGATGGTCGGTCTGCAAGACAAAGCCGACTGCTTCCCTGATGAACTGTCTGGAGGAGAGCAACAACGGGTGAGCATTGCCCGTGCGGTTGTTAGCACCCCACCGCTACTGCTGGCCGATGAGCCCACAGGTAACTTGGACTCAGAGAATTCTTGGCAGGTAATCAAGATTCTGAAGAAGCTGAACAGCATTGGGATTACCGTAATCGTCACCACTCACGATGAGCAACTGGTGCGGATGTCTAACCATCCCGTCGTACAAATCAAAAACGGCAGGCTCAGCACCGTAAAATCTTAGTGATTTAGTGGCGGCTGTCGTCAACATAATAAGACGTACAGACCCAGTGAGAACCTAAGGCCATTGGCGGCGATAACGGGCGATCGCGTCTTTGGCTTCTGGAGTCCCAATTTCAGCTAAAGCTTTGGCGGCACTCTGACTGACTCGTTCTACTTCATCTTTAAAGGCTTCGATCAAAGCGGGGACAGCGATTTCCGCATGTTTGCCCATCAGTTGTAGGGCATGAGCCGTACTCGCTCGGACTGAGGCATTTTCATCTTGCAACAGCGGCATCAGTAGCTCCGCGATCGCTGGGTTCTCCGGCTCGATCTCTCCCAAGGCTTTTGCTGCCGTTGCTTTAACCTCAACGGATTCGTCTTCCAAGGCCAGAATCAAGCCAGGGACAGCGGCTTTCGCGATAGGACCGAGACCTTGCAGCGCTTCGGCGGCAGCTTGACGGAGACCCGCGTCTTCTTGCCGCAAAAAATCGATTAGGGTGGGAATAGCAGCCTCGGAGCCGATTTCTCCAATTGCTTCAGCGGCCCGTCCCCGGAGATTTTCATCATCTCGTTGGAGTGCTGTGAGTAAGTGCGGTAGGGCAGCTGCAGCTCCAGGCCCAATGCTACCCAGCGCCGAAGCTGCGTAAACCTCAATGTCATGCCAAAAGGCATCGATTAGGTAAGGGACGGCGGGCTCGGCTTCGTCCCCAAAGCACTGAATCGCGATCGCGGCATCTTGACGAACTTCTGCTTCTTCGTCAGCTAAGCCTGCGATCAAAATTGGCAGCACTTCCTCTACAGGAGCTAGCTCACCCAGCGTTGACATCACGGTAGAACGGACAAACCAACAGCGGTTATTGACGGCTCCTGCCAAAGCTGTAAACACCTGTTGTTTCGTCGAAGGGGGAAGGTCAAAGCGCTCCACCATCGTAGAGATGCCTCTAGCGGCACTATTGCGGACCCGATCGTCATCATCCTCTAGGTTCTGGATTAAGGCGGAGACTGTGGAATCGAGGTTGATTTTGCTCAGGGAGGCGATCGCACTGTCCCTCACCGCCGCAGAGCGATCGTTGACAGCTTTGATTAAAGCAGGAACCGCTGCTTTGGCGGTGGCACCATGTTCACCTAACATTTTGGCAGCGTCAGCCCGAACCTCAACAGCTGGATCGCTGAGGTTCTGAATCAACTCAGATATCGTCTCACTCATGGTCTTGGTCTCGCTGGCTGGAAAAGCAATTTGGTTGCAAGCAATGCTGAATTCGAGCTTACCCCACTGCGATCCCCCGCTCGACTTGGCGTTCTCGGATGCGTTCTAGACTACCGACTGGAATTGCTGCAATCAACTGACGAGTATAAGGCTGTTTCGGTTCGCGGTAGATGATTTCCGCAGGGCCGATCTCTTCAATTTTGCCGCGATTCATCACCATGATGCGATCGCTCATAAACTTCACCACACTCAAATCGTGAGAAATAAAGATGTAGGTGAGGCCAAATTCGCCTTGCAGTTCTTTCAGGAGGTTCAAGACTTGCGCCTGTACCGATACGTCTAAAGCAGAGACCGATTCATCGCAAATGATGAACTTGGGGTTTAAGGCCAATGCTCGCGCGATCGCCACCCGTTGCCGTTGTCCACCAGAAAATTCATGAGGATAACGGTGCATTAGTTGCGGATCTAAGCCGACCCGCTCTAGCAAATAGGCCGCTCGTTCTCGATTCTGCCGCTGATTGCCCCGGCGATGAATTTTGAGCGGTTCCATCACCGCTGCCCCAACCGTCATACGTGGATCAAGTGAACCAAAAGGGTTTTGGAAGATAATCTGCATTTCTTGCCGCAGTTGCCGCAAAGCTTTACCTTCCAAGCTGTGGGCTGGGCGGCCTTCAAACAGAATTTTGCCCTGGGTAGGCTCGATCAAGCGCAACAATGTCCGAGCCAGTGTGGTTTTGCCGCAACCCGATTCTCCCACCAAGCCCAAGGTTTCACCGGGATACACATCAAACGAGACACCATTCACGGCCATGACGTAGCGCTTGGTTTCCCCCCACACGCCTCGGACTGGGAATGCGACCTGTAGGTCTTGTACCGATAACAAAGGGGCTTGCTGTTGCAGTTCGGTGAGCCGACGGTCTAGGTCAAAATCACTCATTTCAGCCCCGTTCCGCACCGCTTGGAACATATCCGTGGGCTTTTCTTGGATGAGCGTCTCGCCGCTAGGGGTGGTCACCACTTCCATAAAGTCTGAGACTGTGGGGAGTAGCTGCAAACGGCGATCGGGTCGGGGACGGCAGGTGAGTAGGCTCTTGGTATAAGGATGTTGCGGACTAGAGAAAATCTGCCAGACAGAACCGTACTCCACAATTTTGCCCTGATACATCACTGCCACCGTGTCGGCAATGTCAGCAATTACGCCCAAGTCGTGGGTGATGAACATGATGGACATGTTGCGGCGATCGCGCAGTTCCCGCAGCAAATCCAGAATTGTGGCTTGTACCGTAACATCCAAGGCCGTGGTAGGTTCATCCGCAATCAACAAGCTGGGGTTGCAGCTAATCGCCATCGCAATCATCACTCGCTGAATCTGACCCCCAGAAAGTTCGTGGGGATAGCGGTCTAAGATGCTTTGCTTTTGCTGGTTAATATGACGATTTAGCTCAGCTTCACTAGGGGGATGTGCCAACTCACTTTGAGGCAATTCTTCTAAATAGCGCTGCTTGAGTTCTTCATCGCTGGGCAAGAGCTTCACTTCTTGCAAGAGGGCGATCGCTTGCCGCCGAGCCTCAGCTTCAGAAATGTTTTGGTGTAGGCGGATCGCCTCAGTGAGCTGAAATCCACAGGTATAGACTGGGTTCAGCGAACTCATCGGTTCCTGGAAAATCATGGAAATTTGGTTGCCCCGATAGGTGCGGCGATGGCTAGGAGGCACTTTGACCAAATCGATCGCGCCCGTATCGCTCTCTGCCCCTTGGAACCAAAGTTCACCCCCCGCCACTCTACCCGGTGGAGGCACTAGGCCCATCACTGCCAGAGAAGTGACGGATTTACCTGAGCCTGACTCTCCGACAATCCCTAAGGTTTGTCCGCGCTTGACCTCAAAGGAAATTCCATCTACTGCTTTAATCAACCGTTCATCGGTTTGAAATTGCACGTGCAAGTTGTGAACGTCAAGGATGCTATCAGTCATGGAGTCGTAGGCCACAGGCTTACTGAATCTAAATAGAAAATTAGCTGGATCATAACAACACCGAGGGATGGATGGTGACGGTTTGGTATTGTTTTTTAGTGCGTCGTCAGTACAACCCGTAAGTTTTGCAGGAGTTCTTCTGAGGTGTAGGGCTTGGGTAAAAAGCTCTTGACGTTGCTGCTATTGACAAACTCAGTCATCGGGCAATGGGAGATCAGCCCACTGACGCCAATAATCTTGACTTGGGGATTGATCTTTTGCAGTGTCCGAATTGTGGTGGGGCCATCCATCGACGGCATCATCATATCCACGAGCACCACATTAATTTCGCTTTGGTGCCGCACATACAAGGCGATCGCTTCCACACCGTCTTTAGCCGTCAAAACCTTATAACCGTAGTACTCCAGGGAAGTCTTGGTTACTTCACAAATCGCCTCTTCGTCGTCAACCACCAGTACAACTTCACCGTGCCCAGCTTTGAGTCCATCGTATTCAGTTGCGTTTGGTTTGAGGTCATAGGTTTGGGCGATCGGCAAGTACAACCTAAACTCTGTGCCTTGACCCATTTGGCTCTGAACTTGGACAAAGCCACCATGACCTTTCACAATTCCCACGACGGTTGATAATCCCAGACCTGTGCCTTGACCCACCTCTTTGGTGGTAAAAAAGGGTTCAAACACGCGATCGATAATAGAGGCAGGAATGCCAGTTCCTGTATCCGTGACGGTAACGCGGACATAAGGCCCGACCTTAGCATCAATATTGAGCTGAGCGTATTTCTCATCGAGCCAGATATTGCTAGCCGTAATCTTCAGCGTGCCTCCATCAGCCATAGCATCGCGAGCATTGATGCAGAGATTTAGCAGCGCTTGGTGTAGTTGGGTTGTGTCACCAGCCACCAGCCACAGGTTTGGGTCTACATTCGCCTTGACTTCAATCCATTTGGGAAAGGTTTCTTGAGCAATTTGTTTGATTTCTGTAATCAGATGCGACATTTGCAAGGTAATGCGCTTGCCTTCCACGCCCCTCGCAAATAAGAGGACTTGCTTAACTAAAGCAGCGGCTCGTTTGGTGCTGGCTTCCATCGTTTTTAGCAACTTTTGCCTTTTGTCTTCTGGCAGCTTTGTGGGCATGAGGAGCAGTTGGGCCGAGGACAAGATGGGAGTGAGCAGGTTGTTGAGGTCGTGGGCAATGCCGCTGGCTAGGGTGCCAATGCTTTCCATCCGTTGCGCTCGGAACGCTTGAGCTTCCAATTGTTTTTTGGCAGTGACATCTAGCAGCATGGCGATCATGCCCGTTACTTCACCGTTGGCATTGCGGAGTGGGGCGGTGGAGAGGTTGAGTTCTAGTAAGGAACCATCTCGCTTTTGGCGGCTGACCTCTTCGCCTGTAAAGGATTCCCCTTGCAACACACGTTGCATAAAGGTCTGAAATTCACCTTGCTTGGCAGTAGGCACGATGGGCAAAATTTCGCCCAAAACTTCTGATTCGCTCCAGTCAAAAATTTCCTGGGCGGCTGGGTTCCATAGTTGCACTCGACCTTCCGGATCAAGCACGACGATCGCCAAGGGAGAGGCTTGAATCAGCGCTTGTAGCATCTGGCTGGTTTCGCGTAACGCTTCTTCGTAACGTTTGCGAACGATTTCGTCGCGCTTCGCTTCGCTAATGTCTACGATGAACCCTGTCATCCGGACTACTTGCCCATCGCTGTCGGCAAAGAAATAACCCTTGCTCTCGACTGTGATGTAAGTGCCGTCTTTGCGTCCAACCCGAAATTCTTGTTGAAAGGGTTGTTTCGTCGTAATGACGCGATTGACTTCTACATTAAAGCGGCTACGGTCTTCGGGATGGATCAGGGTTACCCAGCGATCCAGTCCCCCTGCCAGTTCCTCTAGGGAGTAGCCGAGAATTGAGGTTAAGTTGCCACCATAGGTTACTTCGTGGGTCTGCGAATTCCAGTCAAACAGGATTTGGCCGCTGGCCTGAATGATGGCTTCGTAACGATTTTTCCATTCAGTTAGCTCCGCTGTGTGAAGACGCAGGTCTGCTTCAACCCGCTTACGCTCAGCTATCTCTTGTTCTAGCTGAAGATTCTGGGCTTGCAACTGCTTTGTCAACTGCCGCAAGTTGAGATGCAATTTCACTCGTGCCAACACTTCTTCGTGTTGCAGCGGTTTTGTAATGTAATCAACAGCTCCTAAATTTAAGCCTTTTACCTTATCGACGGTTTCGGTCAGGGCCGTCATGAAGATGATGGGAATGTTTTGAGTAGCCTGATTCAACTTCAAACGATGACAAGTTTCAAAGCCATCAATTTCTGGCATCAGCACATCGAGCAGGATTAAATCTGGAGAGGCATACTCAGCGATCTGTAGGGCGCTTTCACCGTCCTCAGCAATTAAGACCTGGAACCCAGCATCAGCCAGAAAATTAAATAAAACTCCTAGATTAGCTGGAATGTCATCCACGATTAAGATGACACCTTCCTCGGTAGTATCAACGCTCATCGATGCCTCTTGTTCATACCCTGTGATGAACGCTTGAATTTGTTGAATCTAAGAGTTTTTGCTAGACTGCTCAACTACACTATTCCCCATAAAACTGATCGCAACTCAAAGAGCAGCGGCTTGATACCTCTCTAGGATGACAAACTCCTTAGTAAAGCGTCTTTTGTGCAAACTTTATTTACTAATATCAGGGCTGTTGATTCGAGCTTGGCGACTTCAGAAATGCTTAGAAGCGATCGCCGTTGTAGAGGCCAGTCGCCAGTAGTAGTAAAGGAATCAAATCGTGAATCTTGGGCCGAACTCTTCAGTTGAAAAGGCAGAATTACGACTACTTTTATTGCAACAACGCCGAGCGATGACAATGGAGGATTGGCGAGCTAAAAGCGATCGTTTATGCCACCACCTACAAGCAGCTTCTCTATTGACCGAGGCCAAAACCATTTTGGCTTACTTCAGTTTTCGCCAAGAGCCAGATTTAACTCCTCTGATCAATCAAGCTAGCGATCGCGTTTGGGGTTTTCCTCGCTGCGTCGGTAAATCGCTGATTTGGCATGTTTGGTCCCCCACCAGCAGTTTGCCTTTGCAATCAGGAACCTACGGAATTACTGAGCCTCATCCCGACTGCCCGACTTTAGCAGCTGATCAAGTTGATTTAATTTTGGTGCCTGCGGTGGCTTGCGATCGCCAAGGCTATCGGTTGGGGTATGGAGGCGGCTTTTACGATCGCCTTTTAAGTGATCCTGCTTGGGCCACCAAGCGCACCATTGGGATCGTGTTCGACTTCGCCCGCTTACCCCAGTTACCTGCCGATGCCTGGGATCAATCTCTCTCAGCAGTTTGCACCGAAACTGGTCTGTTTGCTGTACCGTAATAGCCTCAAGGCGAGTTTGGGCATGCTAAGCCAGGGCGCGATCGCGAGCAGAGCCATGAACTCAGTCCAAGCAACTACCTGCAACCAAGCCCAGCAAACCTTAGAAACAGTTTGGGGTTATTCGTCTTTTCGCCCGCCGCAGGGTGAAATTGTGCAAAGCTTGTTGGCTCAGCGAGATTCTCTAATCATCATGCCGACGGGTGGGGGGAAGTCAATTTGCTTTCAACTGCCTGCCCTACTGCAACCTGGTTTGACGCTAGTCGTCTCTCCTTTAGTAGCGCTGATGGAAAACCAGGTACAAGAGCTACAAAAACGCCGTCTGCCTGCGGCTTTACTCCACAGTGAACTGCCGATTCGACAGCGCAAACAAACGTTGTGGGCACTAGAACAACAAAAGCTGCGTTTGCTGTATCTCTCGCCAGAAACCTTGCTAAGTCCCGCTGTTTGGGAAAGACTGTGCCAACCAGCCTTGAGAATTAATAGTTTGGTTTTGGATGAAGCTCACTGCTTGGTGCAATGGGGTGAAAGCCTTCGACCCGCTTACTATCGCCTCGGTGCCGTCCGTCCAGCGCTGCTAAAGACAAAGCCTCCAGGCACTCGGATTGCGATCGCCGCCTTTACCGCTACGGCTGATCCCCAAACTCAACAAGTTATTCAACATAGTTTGCAATTGCGGCAACCGCAGGTCTTTCGCTGCAATCCCTACCGCGATAATTTACACTTGTTGGTCAAAACCGTTTGGACTCCCAGAGATCGCAAACAGCAACTCTTGCAGTTCATTCAAGCGAGAGCACAGCAAGCAGGTTTAGTGTATGTCCGCACTCGGCGCGATAGTGAAAGTTTAGCCACTTGGCTAGAGCAAGCAGGTTATGCCACCGCTGCTTACCACGCCGGGTTGAGCCCGGAGGAGCGTCGTGCCATTGAGCAAGCTTGGTTGCACGGACAAACCCAATTTGTGATTTGCACCTGTGCTTTTGGCATGGGGATCAACAAGCCAGATTGTCGCTGGGTAATCCACTTTCACGTTCCCTTCCTATTGTCAGAATACGTACAGGAGATTGGCCGAGCGGGACGAGACGGAGAACCCGCAACAGCATTGACATTGGTGAGCGAACCCACAGGATGGCTGGATTCTGGGGATAAACAACGTCGTCAATTTTTTGCTGATAAGCTGCGATCGCAACAGCAAACGGCTAGTCAGTTAATCCACAAACTCCCCCGCCAAGGCACCGTAGAAGCGGTATCACGGCAGTTTCCCGACGGGGCGATCGCGCTTTCTCTATTGCAAGCTGCTGGACAACTGCGTTGGCAAGACCCCTTTCATTACGCGATCGTCTCTACCAGCCAGAATTCTGCTGCTTCGAGCCAACTTCAGACTCAAGTAATGGCTCAAGCAATGGCTCAAATGACGGATTATTTAGGCACTCGGCAATGTCGGTGGCAGTTTTTGTTAAGCGCTTTTGGCTTCGCATCAGAGGCAACTAGCTTTCACTGTGGGCACTGCGATCGCTGCAAAGTCTAAACAACCTGGCTTTTCTGAATCTAGAATCTCAACCGTAAACCTCTGGGTTTTGTATCAAGGTTGACTGTTGTATATCCCACTGCATCGCTTAGCATCGGACAATCTCGATGAGACTGCTATCCGGTAGTCCCAGTGGCTAAAGGCTAGTTAAAAGCTAGTTAGAGAATTCGCTCTCTAGAATAGAAGTAAGAGAGGTCAGTGACTGCTCACCCCTAGGTTTATGAAGTAAGTTTACGACAAGGGATAGAAGCGATAGAAATTGCAGTAGCCCCTACACCTGACAACAAGATTAGAGAAACACGGTTGCAGCTGACCGGAATGGATTCTCCTAGCGATCGCCCTCTCAGGGGTGACACTGTGAATACTTTCATCTCAGTTTCTGTAGTTTACCTAAAGTCAGATTCCAGTTTGGGAATCCCTCTCTAAGATAGAAGGCAGAAATAGCCAGGTTTTGAACTCAGTGAGTTCTTTACTAATACTCACTAGATCAGGAGGAGAAGACGTGGTTGATACTCAACAACCTTTGGCTCAGGAAGAACATAGCCTGGATCGCGATTGCACGACCTTATCCCGCCACGTATTACAGCAATTACATAGCTTTTCCGCCGACGCTCAAGACTTGAGTGCCATCATGAATCGGATTGGCTTAGCTGCAAAGCTGATTGCTCGTCGTCTCAGTCGTGCTGGGTTGATGGAAAACGTCCTGGGAGTTACAGGAGACATCAATGTCCAGGGAGAAACCGTCAAGAAGATGGATGTCTATGCTAATGATGTTTTCATCTCTGTCTTTAAGCAAAGTGGGTTAGTCTGTCGCCTCGCTTCTGAGGAAATGGAAAAACCCTACTACATCCCTGAAAACTGTCCCATTGGTCGCTATACGCTCCTTTACGACCCCATTGATGGTTCATCCAATGTAGACATTAATATCAATGTGGGTTCTATCTTTGCGATTTGCCAACAGGAAGGAGAAGATGACGGTACAGCCAGCGACCTACTCCAGAGCGGACGGAAGCAGATTGCGGCAGGTTATGTGCTCTATGGCCCTAGCACGATGCTGGTCTATTCGATGGGTAAGGGAGTGCATGCGTTTAACCTTGATCCCAGCTTAGGCGAGTTTATTTTATCGAACGAAAACATTCGCATTCCAGATCACGGCTCCATCTATAGCGTCAACGAAGGCAACTTCTGGCAGTGGGAAGAATCGATTCGGGACTATATCCGCTACATGCACCGTCACGAAGGTTATACAGCTCGTTACAGCGGCGCTTTAGTTGGAGACATTCATCGCATCCTATTCCAGGGTGGTGTGTTTCTCTATCCAGGCACCGTGAAAAAGCCAGAAGGCAAGCTGCGGTTGCTGTATGAGTCTGCTCCTCTCGCCTTTTTGATTGAGCAAGCCGGGGGGAGAGCGAGTGCTGGCACTCAGGACATTCTGGATGTGGTGCCTGACAAGCTGCATGCCCGCAGCCCTCTGTTCATTGGCAGTAAAGAAGATGTGGCGCTGGTCGAGTCTTTTATTCAGGAGCGCGATCGCGAACAAGACGAAAGGTTGATGGCAGCCAAACGATAACTAGCTACCCTAAGCCTCAACGCACAAGTAATTTTCAGGAACTAAATCAGGAACTAAATAAGGACTGTTATGACTACAAACCATTTACTAGAAATCAAAGATCAAGGTCAGAGCATCTGGATGGATAACTTGGCCCGTGATTTGATTCAATCCGGTGAACTGAAGCGATTGATTGAAGAGCAAGGCATCCGGGGACTTACCTCTAACCCAGCTATTTTTGAGAAAGCGATTATCGGTAATGCCATGTACGATGCCGATATTGAAGCAGGAGTGCGGGCTGGCAAGCCTCTGCAAGAGATCTATGAATCGTTGATCTTTGATGACATTCGGAATGCTTGCGATATCTTTCGCGCTGTGTACGATGAGTCCGGTGGCCTGGATGGCTACGTCAGCATTGAAGTTCCTCCCACGATCGCCAACGATACGCAAAAAACCATCGAAGAGGCCCGTCGCTACTACCGCGAAATTGGTCGTGAGAACGTCATGATCAAGATCCCCGGTACCGCAGAAGGTCTACCTGCCGTTGAGCAAGTGATCAGCGAAGGGATCAACGTCAACGTCACCCTGTTGTTCTCGGTTGACAGCTACATCGAAACCGCTTGGACTTACATTCGGGGTCTAGAAAAGCGAGTTGCTGCGGGTGGAGACATCAGCAAACTAGCGTCAGTTGCCAGTTTCTTCCTCAGCCGCATTGACATCAAAGTGGACGAGGCCATTGATAACCAACTGAAGGCAGGGGTCGATCGCCTCGAAAAAGAAGCCAAGCTCAGAGCGGTGAAAGGTAAAGTCGCGATCGCCAACGCCAAAGTTGCTTATCAAGAATACAAAAAGATCATCCAGAGCGATCGCTGGCAAGCTTTAACAGCCAAAGGCGCGAATGTGCAACGTCTGCTGTGGGCGAGCACTGGAACGAAGAACCCCGACTACAGTGATGTCATGTATGTGGATGGTCTAGTGGGGCCTGACACCGTCAACACCCTGCCTCCCAGCACCATTGATGCCTGTGTGGATCACTGTGATGTCGCGAGCCGCATTGAAACTGATGTAGACCAAGCGTATAACCTGATTGAAAGTCTGAAAGATCCCGACATCGATATCGACCTCCACCAAGTCATGACCGAACTGTTACACGAGGGGCTTGATAAGTTCGTTCAACCCTTCCATTCGCTGATGCAGGCGTTGGAAGAAAAAATCAATCTTCTCTCTCCTGTGTAGAGCAGGGTTGGTGCTTAGCTTTTAGCGGTTGGCAGTTGGCTTTTCGGTTTAGCAACTGAAGACAGCGCCAGAGGCAGTGTCAGCTCTCTTCGCTAAAAGTATTGCGATCGCTCCAGCCAATGGCTAAAAGCTAAGTGCTAAAAGCTAAACTCCAACTGCCTAAGTGCTAATTACTAAGTTTTAACTCATTAATTCATTGCCAATTCTAATATGGTGACTTTGCTCGAAAATCCTCTGCGCGTCGGTTTGCAGCAGGAACGAATTCCTGAACCCCTGATTATGGTTATTTTTGGTGCCTCAGGGGATTTGGCGCAGCGCAAGTTAGTGCCCGCTATCTATCAACTCAAGCGAGAACGGCGGCTACCTTCTGAAATGACTATTGTTGGGGTGGCTCGTCGGCCTTGGAGTCACGACTACTTCCGCGAGCAAATGCGGGAAGGGATTGATCAGTTCTCTGATGGGGTGGGCTCAGAAGAGGCTTGGCAAGATTTTGCTCAAGGCTTGTTTTACTGCTCTGGCGATATTGATGATCCAGACAGTTATCTCAAGCTCAAAGAATTTTTAGGGGAACTTGATGGCAAAAGAGGCACCAGAGGCAATCGAGTTTTCTACCTAGCGGTTGCTCCCAAATTCTTTGGTGAAGCGATTCGGCAGTTGGGCACAGCCAACATGCTGACCGATCCCCAGAAAAGCCGCTTGGTGATCGAAAAACCCTTTGGGCGGGACTTAGGCTCGGCCCAATCTCTCAACCAAGTAGTGCGTCAGGTTTGCAAAGAAGAGCAGGTCTACCGCATCGACCATTACTTGGGTAAAGAAACCGTTCAAAACCTCCTTGTGTTTCGCTTTGCCAACGCTATTTTCGAGCCATTGTGGAACCGTCAGTTTGTCGATCACGTACAGATCACAGTTGGCGAGACGGTAGGGGTTGAAGATCGGGCGGGCTACTACGAAAGCTCTGGGGCGCTGCGGGATATGGTGCAAAACCACCTGATGCAGCTGTTTTCACTCACGGCAATGGAAGCTCCTAACTCTCTTGATGCCGACAGTATCCGCACCGAAAAAGTCAAAGTGATTCAGGCGACGCATTTAGCCGACGAGCATAACCTAGAGTTTTCCGCGATTCGGGGGCAGTACACAGCCGGATGGATGAAGGGCAAGCAAGTTGCGGGTTATCGCGAAGAGCCAGGAGTTGATCCCAACTCGACCACGCCGACTTATGTCGCCATGAAGCTAGTAGTAGATAACTGGCGCTGGCAAGGCGTGCCCTTTTACTTGCGAACTGGGAAGCGGTTGCCCAAGAAGGTCACAGAGATTGCTATCCAGTTTCGGGAAGTGCCATTTTTAATTTTCCAGTCGGCCACGCAGCAAGTAAACCCCAACGTGTTGGTGCTACGAATTCAACCGAATGAAGGGATTTCTCTGCGCTTTGATGCCAAAATGCCAGGGCCGAGCTTGCGGAGTCGCTCAGTGGATATGGATTTCCAATACGGCTCTACCTTTGGCGTTTCTAATGCTGATGCTTACAATCGCCTATTGCTGGATTGCATGATGGGGGATCAAACCCTGTTTACCCGCGCGGATGAAGTGGAAGCAGCTTGGCGAGTCGTGACTCCCGCCCTAACAGTTTGGGAATCTCCCACTGACCCCACCTCAATCCCTACTTACGAAGCGGGTACGTGGGAACCAGCCGAAGCCGAATTGTTGCTGAACCGTGATGGCAATCGTTGGCGGAGGCCGTAGTTTTTTGGTAGCCAGCATCGAGAGCACTGAACTACATCTCTAACCTCAAAACGCTGATTCCTGAACCCTAACTACCCCAATAAATCCTATGGCTAAACAGTCTTCTCCTGTTGTTTCTCTGCAAGCTCCCAAAGATGTTTCGCTCAGCGAAATTGACGGGGAACTTGGTAAGATTTGGCAAAGTTATAGTGCTACAGGTGATGATGGCTCCTTTCCTGTGGCGACGAGGGCCGCTACTTTTAGTTTGATCGTTTATGAACCGGAGGAAACTCAGCACTTACTTGCTGACCTCGGTTTTTATACGGGGCCGATTGATGGCATTACTGGTCCTCGCATGGAAGCAGCTCTGAGGACAGCCCAGGAAACCTATGGTTTACCTATTACAGGCAAAGCCACTTCCGAAATACTACAAAAGTTGCAGGAGGAACTCACCAAAAAGCGTACGAGTGCTGCCAGTGGTGAATCTTCCTCGGTCAGCCCTTCCTATGCCAGAGATGCTAGAGGGGCAGGGGTGGCAGATGCGATCGCCAGCCAAAATCCTTGCCGCATCATCGCTCTATTCCCCGTTTCTGGAGAAGATGAAGGGGTGACAGCTCAAGTTTCTGCTTACTGCCCCGTGCAAAAGCAAAGCCGCAGTACTTTGATTTGTTGTGAGTACATTACTCTGCGAGGTACAGAAATAGCGCTAGACCGATCTAGTAGTTTGGTTTCTTCTTTGTTGATTAGTGACCTGCCAAAGTTTCTGTGGTGGAAAGCGACGCCTGAGCCTAACCAAGACTTATTTAGGCAGTTAGCAGGTTTTTCTACCTGTGTGATTGTAGACTCCAGCACTTTCTTGGAAGCAGAAACTGGCCTGCTCAAAGTCCAAAGCCTTCTGGAACAAGGAACTCATGTGGCTGACCTGAACTGGCGACGGCTGGCCCCATGGCAGGAATTAACTGCGGAGGCTTTTGACCCCCCGGAGCGTCGGGCTGCCTTAACAGAAGTCGATCGCGTCACCATTGACTACGAGCAAGGAAATCCGACCCAAGCTTTAATGTTTCTAGGTTGGTTAGCAAGTCGGCTCCAGTGGCATCCCGTCTCTTATGAGTACGAAGGAGGCGACTACGATTTGCGGCGAGTGCGGTTTGTTGCGGCTGATCAGCGCCCGATCGAAGCAGAATTAGCAGGAATGCCCACGGCTGATTATGGGGATGTGGGAGGTGACTTGATGGCCCTGCGTCTTACTTCGACGAATCTTAATGCTGATTGTTGTACAGTGCTTTGCTCTGAAACCTCTGGTTGTATGCGGATGGAATCGGGGGGCGGTGCCCAAGCCTGCCGAATTCAGCAGGTTTCATCCCTATTGGACCAGAAAGCAGAGAATCTGCTCAGTCAACAACTTCAAAGTTGGGGTCGGGATGCACTGTACGAAGAAAGCCTAGCCGTGTCAGCTCAAATTGCTAAATTGCAGGAGCGTTCAGCCGAGTAAATACCTGAGTTAGTTTATTAAGGTGTTAGCAAGATCATCATGGGGTGATTTCTGGCTAGCACCTTATTTTTTATGGTTCAGTTATGGCTTTGGCGATCGCGGGTGAAAGAAGTGGGGTTGGCAAAACCACGGTGACTTTGGCGCTGTTGGCAGCATTGCAGCGGCGAGGGTTGCAGGTGCAATCTTTTAAGGTCGGTCCAGACTACATTGACCCGATGTTTCATGCGCGGGTAACGGGTCGGGCTTGCCGCAACCTTGATCCGGTTCTTACTTCAGAAGCTTATGTTCAGCAATGTTTCGCCCGTCATGTAGCTGGGGTGGATTGTGCCTTAGTTGAAGGGGTGATGGGCCTATTTGATGGTGCCAGTGGGTCAGAAGATTGGGCCAGCACAGCTCATATTGCCCGCCTGCTCAATATTCCAGTTTTGTTGGTGCTCGATTGCAGCCGTTTATCGCGTTCTGTCGCCGCGATCGCCCACGGATATC
The DNA here is from genome assembly GCA_019358975.1 of Trichocoleus desertorum ATA4-8-CV12. Classification (NCBI taxonomy): domain Bacteria; kingdom Bacillati; phylum Cyanobacteriota; class Cyanophyceae; order Leptolyngbyales; family Trichocoleusaceae; genus Trichocoleus; species Trichocoleus desertorum. Next base: position 19,296 of record JAHHIL010000047.1, on the reverse strand, counting down.
GTTCTTTTGATCCGCGCCTTCAATTGGCTGGTGTGGTCCTAAACCGAGTGGGCAGCGATCGCCATTTAGAACTGTTGCAGTCAGCTTTGGAGCCGCTCAATTTGCCGATTTTGGGAGTATTGCGTCGCCAAGCAGAGATCACCATCCCCGACCGTCATCTCGGTTTAGTCCCTACCGGAGAGTTAGATCAGTTCAACTCATTAATCGACAGACTCGCTGACTTAGGCGAAACCTGCTTCAATTGGTCAACCCTGTTACCGTTGCTCAATGCGCCATCTTCTCAGCTTTCTGAACAGAGTCATGGTCAAGACCAAAACTCGTTTCCGCAGCCTCAAGTGCGAATTGCCGTGGCTCGCGATCGCGCCTTCAATTTTTACTACGCCGATAACTTAGACTGTCTGGAACAACTAGGTGCGGAACTGGTTCCTTGGAGTCCTCTGAGCGATCCTCATTTGCCTACAGGAGCGCAGGGGCTTTATTTGGGTGGCGGCTTTCCTGAAGTTTTTGCTGAGCAATTGGCAGATAATGCCTCTGGACGAAATGCGGTACGAGCAGCAATTCAAGCGGGGTTGCCCACTTACGCCGAATGTGGTGGGTTGATGTATTTGTGCCAGCAGATTCAAGGGTTTGATCAGCAATCTTGGCCAATGGTTGGTATTTTGCCGACTACCGCTGTGATGGGAGGGCGTTTAACTCTGGGTTACCGACGAGCGATCGCGCAACAAACCAGCCCCTTAGTCACGGCAGGAACAATGGTTTGCGGTCACGAATTTCACCGCTCCACCTTAGCTGCAACCACGCCCCAACCCCTATTTCAAACTTGGCGCTATGATCAATCGTCGCAGGAAGCACCCAGTCTGGAAGGCTGGCGATCGCATCAAGTTCATGCGTCTTATCTGCATCTCCACTGGGGTAGCCGACCCGAATTAGCCGCTCAGTTTGTGCGTTCCTGTGCTCAATTCCAGCAATCCATCGCGAAAGCTTAGTAGGAAGAGGGCAGACGGTTATCTTGCAAACTGTTCACGTGACGATTGTACAAAGACAGTAACTTTTGATTTTCGGCGTCTTGAGCGTTAATCCTCTGATTTAGCTCCCGAATGCGGCGGGACAACAGCCGAATAATATTGAGGGCGATGCCAGGAGTCTCATCAATGGCGTCGTAGAGCTGCTGCTGCGTCAGAACCAAGCACTCACAAGTCTCCAGGGTTGTAACTGAAGCTGAACGCGGCTCGGCATCAAACAAAGACATTTCCCCAAAGCAAGCGCCTTTTTCTAACTGCGCCAAATCCTGATTGCTTAGATGCACCCGAACTCGACCAGACACCACAATGTAAAGCGATCGCCCCTCCTGCCCCTCTTTAAAGATGGTGTGCTTTGTCGGAAAAGAGAGCTCATCCATAATGGAGGCTAACCTAACGAGAAAATCATCCCGTAGTTCCTTAAAGATAGGTACTCCTCGAACAAAAAGCAGGCGATCGACGCTGGTTAACATAAAGTTTAGGGTACGGATGAGTTCACATCGGGCTTAAGTTGAAATAGAAATTTAGTGAGAAAACAGAGGGCTAAAAGACGGCTGTAAACGTTGTTAATTGCCTTGAGTTTGGATAGGTAGAAGGTTAAATAGGCTCAAATCCCGCTATATCCGAAAAGTTGGTAGGCTGCTCCGGGGGTTTGGAGCCGTTGGGGTGCGCTTTAGGAGTCGCTAAGCCCAATTCTGCCATCATCTGCTGGACTTGAGCCGCTACCAGTCGATCTGGATCGTTAGTCAGCTTGGGCAAAAGCTCTTTGAGGGCTCTAGGAGATGCAACCTGCAAATAAGTCAGGACGGCCTCCCGGACATATCCCGTGGGGTAGCGCAAACAAGCTAGAATTTGCTCGGATGTGAGACTCCAGCGAGCCTGACGCGCTAAATGAAAACAGCAGGCTAAAGGCCAGTCGGGTAGAAAATAGCGCAAATCTAACAGGTAGCGCAGGCGATCGCTAGCACTCATCGGTTCATAGACCACCATACTCGAAAGGCTTTGCAGCTTATCCAATTCAGGGCGGCGATCGAGCACACTCAACAAAGCGCGTTTATTGGCAATATCCAAAGTATTGTCTAAGATCTCCAAGCCCTGAGCCACACTAGAAGGCGAGGCGGATTGCAGGTTGAGTGCTGCTGCCTGAATCGCTTCTAAGGGATACAACACCTTCATCAGCAAAAATAGGCGCTCTACTGCATCGGTATGCACATCTTCTAACGCCCGACGCAGTAAATCTGCTTCTCCGCCTAAAATCTGCTCAGAATTGAGATCCACTAAGGCAGCATAGAGCTGTCCAATAAACAGCATTTCTTGATCAATCAGGGTTTCTACCCCACTCCGTCCCAAGCGATCGGAGATGGCATCAATACCCTGCTCATGGGGAATTTTTAACAAAATTCTTAGAACGTTACGTCGAGTGGCTCCCCAGGCGGTCATCAAATGAGCCACTAGCACGTCTAAAGCTTTGTGAGTGCCAATTTGACCGATCGCACTCCAAGCCTGCATGCGGACTAAGTCTGGTTTATGACTATCCTCGGCTAAGTCCACCAACAAAGGAATGGCTTCATCCTCCAGCCTGACCAGGGCTCGCATAGCTGCTTCACGAGTCGATTTGTAGTGCAAGCCCCGTAGTAGCGAAGGATAGTATTCATCTAAATGGGTGGCAGCGATCGCCTCCAGCAAAGCACAACGGACTCGCAAAGATTCATCTTGCAACAAGTTGGGGATGTAAAGCCGCAGCGCTTGGAGATAAACCGCCTCACCCAAAGCGCGACAACCCATCACCCGTTCGCGCTCTTTTTTGTGAGTCAGCATTTGCCGCAACGTATTGGTAGCCTCCGCCTTCTGTCGAGGGGTGCCTCGCCGCAACATCAGAGATGCCGCCGTACCTCGCACCACCGGATCAACTTCTGGGCGCAAGTAAGGCCGCAATTGCCGAATATCAGGTTCTCGTTCTGTGAGCCAGATGTAGCGCAACGCCACTGCCAGCACTTCGGGGAACAAAGGTTGCTCAATTAAAGCTCTAATCTGACTGAGATAGGCTTCATTGGGATACACCAACATGGCCTCTAAGCTCTGACGCTGCAAGGCGGGCGGCAGATTTGCGATCAGTGGAGCCAGCGCGTCACCTACATTCTGCGGATCAATCTGGCTCAGTAACTCAATACAAGAGCGCTTGTCTGCTTCTGTGCCAGGGCGATTGAGCGTTTCAATCACAGCTCGCTTCAGCTCCCGCAAATCTACATCAGAAATGCTAAGTTGCCCTCGCTCTGCTCCCACCACCAGGAGCCCTACATAGCGGCTACGCAGCAGCCAAACAGTAAAGAGCCAAATGGCTGCCAGAATAATGATTTGGGCCAAAAAGATCCAATCTCGCAACTGGATGGCAAGATCCGTATTTTTGTAAAACCAGATAATCCCTAAAATACTGAGTCCCGTTAGGCCCGTCGCGATCGGTTCAGCGATTCCTCTCACTAGAGACTGTAGCCCGCTGCGGACGCTCTCAGGTAAGGCTTGAAAGAGGACAGGCCCTGTACTGGTGAATAAGGTATAGTGCAGCAACTCATCCAGAAACTTGAGGATTACTAAGCCTACAAAAAGGGGCACCAGACCCGTCATGGAAAAAGAGCCTAAAACAATAATGGCGATCGGTAAAACCATGGCTGCAGTAAACACTCCAATCCGCTCAATTACGCGACTAGAGGCAAACCACTGCGTTGCCAATTCAAAAACGCCTAGCACCCCATTAAAAAGGCCTAAAAAGCTAGCAATGCCACCAACCAATCCCTGCGCTGATAAATTTTGGTTTTCTAGCTGACTGAGAAATTGGAAATCTACAAGCAGAAATAGCACCTGCGCCATCATAAAGAAGGCGAATAGCAAAACTACATATCGCCGCAACGGCCCTTTCAGCCGACGAGCCGTAAGTTGGTCGGGATGAGCTTCCTCTAAGCGTCTGCGGGGAGCCTCTGGAAAAAACTGATTGTAACTTTGGCTCAAGTAGAATAAGACGCCTGCTCCGATCGCCATAACCAAGCAGGCAATCAAGATTACATCTGCAACTTTGATAAAAGACAGGAGAAATGGCAACGAGAAACCACTAATGACATCCGCCACCAAAACTCCACTACTAATGAGTGGAAATGTTCGTTTAATTTCACGAATATTAAAAAGTTGGTTGGCCGTAATTGAGGTGTTGAGATCGTTAAGGACGTAAATCGCCTCTAGCCAGAGCCGCATCAACAAAACTGTCAGGCTGAGAACGGTAAGGCTGCCAATTGTGGCTCCATCCTCAACATTGAGACCGAAGCGAAATAAGAGTAAGGGAACTGCCATTAATAAAGCAGTTAAAACAATGACGCGGCGTAGCGGTAGGATGCGCTGCATCCAAGAATAGAGAAATCCTAATCCTGAACCAATCCCGGCGCTAGCAATATAAATCCAAGGTAGCTTATCGGCTCCGTACTCTTTTAAGAATAAAGCGACTGTACTTGCTTCTAACCAGAGCAACCCGATAGAGGTTGTGGTGTAAAAAGCAAACATCAACATCGTACGCTCGCTCTCTTCTGGGCGGAGATTGACCCATCGCAGTAGCTTTTGGCCAAGGCTATTTTTAGCAAGCCACCGATTTTTTAGCGTCATGTAGCGTTGATTTCCTCTATCGCAGCCTGGTTGAGTTGATTCTCATCTAAACATGCTTTATCACTCTCGTTCCCCTGAATCTGTTACAGCAAGTTTTGTTTGCCAGGGGCGCGGATTGAGATCTTCTGTAAGGTGTGGAACCCATTCCCGAAGCTTTTATCCATGATCCTGATGCAAGATGGGCAAGAGGGGGTTGAGAGTAAGGGCATGCTTAGAGATTACACGACTGGAGCCAAGGTCGATGGATGACACTGACTGACCAGTCTTTTACCAAATTTGAGCAGAACCGCGTTCTCTCTAGGGTGCCCAAATCCAGCTCTATTTTAGAAAGCAATTAGAAAGCAAATGGAATTGAAATAGGCACGTTGTTGTGACTTGAAGTGTCATGACATTAAAAAACAAGGTTGGCAATAAACCCACCTTGTTCTTTGAATTTCTTAATAGTATTTAGCTTTAGAGGCAGCTGGAGCCACTAAATATGGCATCCATGATATGGCATCCGTGACTTTGCGATCGCGACTGGCTCACCGTTACGGTTGAAGCGATAACGAACTAAAAGAAGCAGCGAGGCTCCAATAGAGACTTGCTACACCTATTTTGCTCCAAGGATGCTGACTGCCTATGCTTTCTTGGGCGCAAGCAACATCATCATATTGCGTCCTTCTTTCTTGGGGAATTGCTGCACTTCAGCCATTTCTTGCAAATCTTTTGCCATTCGCATCAGCAAGGTTTCAGCTAAGTCGCTGTGCTGAATCTCCCGACCCCGAAACATAATCGTCGCTTTGACCTTGTCTCCTGCCTTCAGAAAACGCTCAGCCTGGTTAATGCGGACGTTGTAATCGTGCTCTTCAATTTTGTAGCGCATCTTTACTTCCTTTACGTCGGAAGTGTGCTGCTTCTTTTTAGCTTCTCTAGCTTTTTTCTCTTGTTCAAATTTAAATTTGCCGTAATCCATAATCCGGCAGACCGGAGGATCGGCTTTATCACTAACCAGGACCAAATCCAGCTCTTTCTCCTCTGCAATTTGCAGAGCCTCACGAGGGGTAAGGATACCTAGTTGTGCCCCATCAGTATCAATGACCCGAATTTTGGGAAATCGAATGCGCTCGTTGATTTGGGGTAAATCACGATTTTGTTTTTTTTCGATTAAGGGTGCTCTCGTTGACAACTCCGTTTTGACCTACTGCTAAAGGATAATTAGTGAGGGGTGTAAATTACAGATGAGTTCGAGTACTATCAACCCTTGGCCCAAAGGGGTTTGGTTGAGATATGGCACTTGAGAACTTGATATTTGCTATTTTACTCAGTCTGTTTAAATTTCTGTCTAGTTGTTAACTTAATTTCTGAAATAACTATAACTAAGTTTAAGTTTCGCTATCTTAGGAGCCTGACTCTAAGGGCCTTAATCTAGGGTTGTTGGGGTGGAGGTGGAACTCGATATTGTCGGGCACTGTAATAAAAGAAGCGGTAGTAGTCATCAAACTGCTGACTTGGCGATCGCCCTTGCCAGTTGTAGCGAATGTCGCCCTGCTCTAAGACCAGCTTCATCGAACTGATCTCTGGGCCAATATTGACTTGGAGTTCACCCGGTAAACCCTGCTCAGTTGTGAAGTTGGGCTTTAGTGAGGGTAAAGTACCCGATTTTGGTTTGGCGATCGGCTTGATTTGATGAGCTGCCCAGCCTCGAATCTCCGCTTGAGCATTTTGGGGGTCGTGAAACGCTTGCCCGTCTTGATTGTCGGGAGGTGGCTCGGCAATCCAATTACTGGGAAAGGGAAACTCAAAGTTGTAGCGAGGGTTGCGGTAAGTCTGCCAACTGCCTGGGGGTGATGCCTCAAAGCTCCGACAACTGATCAGGAAAACCAAGCTCATAGCCAGCCCAGCCAATCTTGTTACCTGAGCCAATCTAGGACTTGTGTTCGTGTGGTGGGCCTTCTTGGGGTCGAGAGTTAGTGAATAACCTGGTTTTGTAAACAGATGTAACAATACTGCTGTCATAACGTCTTGCTGTCTTGACAGTACGAATAAGAGTCGATATTCTGACAGATACATACCCGGGTAGAACTGGAAGTTATATGCAAGATAAGCAAAAGGTTACGTTGTATCTTTCACCGGAGCTGCATCGAAAGTTGAAAATTCGGGCGGCAGTCGATGCAGAGCCTATGTCAACAATTGTTGAACGAGCTGTTGTCTTCTACCTAGCTCATCCAGAGTTGGTAGATGAGGTGGAAGCATCCTACGGCCAATCTCATCAGGTTTACAACTGTCCAGAGTGTACTAGCTCGGTTGTGATCCAAAACGGAGAAATGCTTACTCTTAAAGATCAACCGGGTGTATTGGATGAAGTGGGACAAACCTTGCCCGTTCAACAAGCTCAGAAGGTTGGCTCTAATCCTAATCAGCCAGGTGAGGAACTCGTTCCTTGCTAAGGCTCTAACCTGTAGGTTAATGCTAGCAAGGGTGCCGCATTAATTTCAGGTCAGGTGAACTCGGGTCTAGCAATGTCTGCACCGTCTCTAGTAGGTCGATGGTTATGCAAGAAGAGCTCAATATTTTAATTCAAGCTCAATACCCTCTTATCTATCTAGTTACCTCTGAAGAGGAGCGGGCTGAGCAGGCAGTTGCCGCAATTGTTCAAGCTAGATCACCCCAACGGCCTCAGCTGTTTATTTGGACAATGACTGAGGGCATGGTGGGTCACGAACAGTCCCGTAGCCCAGTGCAAAGCAATACTGTCTCTCCAGAAGCAGCGATTGATTGGGCCATTCGGCAGCCATCTGGTGTGTTCCTGTTCAAGGATCTACACCCCTTCAAAGATTCTCCAGCAGTAACGCGGCGACTTCGAGATGCGATCGCCAGATTTAAGGGAACACAAAAAACTATTATTTTGATGTCTCCCGTGCAGCAAGTTCCGATTGAGTTAGAAAAGGAAGTTGTAGTGCTCGATTTCACTCTGCCAACGATGGCTGAGTTGAATCAAGTGCTATCCCAACAGCTAGACCAACAGCCTCGCAACCGTCGGATTACAACTGAAGCACGAGAAAAGCTCCTAAAGGCGGCTCTGGGACTTACCCGAGATGAAGCCGAGAAAGTTTATCGTAAAGCCTTAGTGACCGCAGGCCGCTTAACAGAGGCGGAAGTAGATATTGTTTTATCGGAAAAGAAGCAGCTCATTCGCCGTAATGGCATCTTAGAGTACATCGAAGAAGACGAGACAATTGATTCTGTCGGTGGTTTAGAAGAACTCAAGCGCTGGCTCAAGCAACGCTCTAACGCTTTCACAGAGAGAGCTAGAGAGTATGGACTACCTCAGCCCAAAGGTATGCTGATTTTGGGGGTTCCGGGTTGCGGTAAGTCCCTGATTGCTAAAACTACTTCTAGACTTTGGGGTTTGCCACTGATTCGTCTGGACATGGGACGAGTTTATGATGGCTCGATGGTAGGTCGCTCTGAAGCCAATTTGCGTAATGCCTTAAAAACAGCTGAATCGATCTCTCCAGCAATCCTGTTTATCGATGAGATTGATAAAGCGTTTGCAGGTAGCACTGGTTCTGCGGATTCTGATGGTGGTACCTCCAGCCGTATTTTTGGTTCCTTCCTCACCTGGATGCAAGAAAAAACCTCTCCGGTATTTGTCATGGCAACTGCCAACCGGGTGGAGCGTTTACCAGGGGAGTTCCTCAGAAAAGGGCGTTTCGATGAAATCTTCTTTGTCGATCTGCCAACTAAAGAGGAGCGCACAGAGATCTTCAATATTCACTTAAGCAAGCGGCGGCGTGAAATTGCTCGGTTTGATCTAGACCAGCTCGCGACTGTTTGCGAAGGTTTTTCCGGGGCGGAAATTGAACAGGCTTTGATTGCAGCAATGTACGAGGCATTTGCCCAAGAGCGTGAATTTACTCAGCTCGACATTATTGCTGCCATCAAGTCAACATTGCCTCTATCTAAAACAATGAATGAGCAGGTGACAGCCCTAAGAGACTGGGCAAGGCAGCGCGCGCGACCTGCTGCATCTTCCGTCGCAGAGTATCAGCGACTGGAGTTCTAAAAGGCTTTCACTCCTGCTCCCAACAGGAGGAAAGGCTAGCAAATTTTTGCTAGCAGTTTGACAAAATACCGTGCCAGTATCGCGGTAAACATCTCATCAAATCAAACGTTGTCGTTTCTCTCAATCTCTCCAGGAGGAAATCCGAAATGTCTCACTTCAGCACTCTACGTACCAAGATTACTGATGCAGAAATCCTGAAAGCTTCTTTGGGTGATTTGGGTATTACGGTCAAATCTGAAGCTGATGTACGTGGCTACAACGGTCAAAGAGTTCGTTCTGACATCGTTGCTGTTCTCGAAGGTGAATACGACCTAGGCTGGTCTCGTAATAGTGATGGTTCTTTCGACCTCATCGCTGACCTCTGGGGCGTTGCTAAGAAGCACAACCAAACCGAACTCATCAACTCCATCAATCAAAAGTACGCAGTTAATAAGACTCTGGCAGAAGTTAAGCGGCCTGGTCTGCAAAATGCCAACGTTAAACTAGTTCTGCAAAAGTAATTTCTCTGCGCGTTCCCAAGCTTACGGGTTAACCACTAAAACGGGTTAGCCCGTTTTTTTATGCCAATCGTGTAGACTGACGGGAGTGACCTCTAAGATAGATACTTCTAGCCCTGTTGCGATCGCCCGCTATGCCCTTGCCTTCTGCTGAACAAGACCAAAAAATTCGCCAAGTGATTCGTAGTTGCGGTTTGCAAGTAGAACGGATGGCGAAAGAGCAGTTCCAAATTTCTCAAAAGGGTCCGGATGACTACGTAACCAATGTCGATCGCGCTTTAGATCGAGAATTGACAGCAGCTTTCTCAACTTTATTTCCTCACGATGGTTTGATTACCGAGGAAAATGCTCAGTCAAGGCAAGCTTTTGGGGCTGACTACTCGCGGCTTTGGCTGATTGATCCGCTAGACGGTACTGAGGATTTTATTAAAGGCAAAGCAGAGTTTGCCATTATGGTAGGGCTGTTGCAGGAATACCAGCCGATCGCGGGTTGGGTCTATGCGCCAATGCTGAACCAGATGTATTACGGTGGCTGTGGTTGGGGATTGTTTCAAGAAAAACCTGGGCAGGATAGCACGCGGTTGGAGCCTGTAGAGCCGCCGCCGCCTCAATCTGGGTTTTGCCCCATGATCATCGGGACAAAAGACCAAAATAACTTTGGAGAAGCGATCGCTCGACTAATCCCGGATGTGCAATTTGGCACGCTAGGCAGCTTCGGCCTGAAGGTGATGGAAGTGATTTGTGGCCGCGCTGGTCTTTATGTTTACTTTAATGGTCGGGTCAAGCTTTGGGATACGACCGGGCCTTTGGCTCTTGCAAAAGCAGCAGGATTAGTTTGCTGCGATCTCGAAGGAGAACCGATTCGCTTTACCCCAGACGCGCTTGATCCAGAAACGCTGGCCCACAAGCAACCCATTTTAGTTGGCTGGCCTGCCTATATAGAGCCGTTACGCCCCAAATTGCAAAAAGCGATCGGGATGTTACGGCTCCAACGGTAGGTTAATCGGTGTTCAGTTGAAACTGAAACTCTCAGCTTTAACCTTCGCCACCTTCGCCGCCTTCGCCAGCAGGAGAAGGAGAAGTTGTGGGAGATGGAGAAGTCGTAGTTCCTTCTTCGCCGCCTTCGCCACCTTCGCCAGCACTGCCTTGGGCATCTGGGGAAGGAGAAGTTGTGGGAGATGGAGAAGTCGTAGTTCCTGCTCCACCATTCTGCTCAACAGGTGGGGTGGTTTCGTTTTCTGTACCACATCCCGCTACAGGAGCGATCAAACCTAGAAGTAGTAGTAGCCCAGCCGACTTTGTACGCATTGAGTATTTCTCCTCAGTTCTTTATGTACTTTATAAATAAGTCACTCATTCTACAAGTTTTTGAGTTCGTCGCTGCCTAAAACTGCCACAAGCCGACTTAAGCTAGAACTCGGCCAGTCTGTGGTTTATTCCTTTTCGTTATTGCTGCTGTCCGAGGTTGCTTGCAATGATGCTGACTATTCCTGATGTCCTTACGTCAGAAGAACTGAATTCTGTAGTTTCTATCCTAGATACGGCTGACTTTGTGGATGGCAAAACCACTGCTGGTTGGCATGCAAAGCTAGTCAAGCAAAATACTCAGCTCAAAAGTGAAGCTAGCTATGGCCAGGACCTGAAGGAAACCATCCAAAATGCTTTGAAGGGCAACACTCTGTTTCAAATTGCTGTGCAGCCTAAACGAGTCCACTCGCTGCTGTTTAGCCGCTATGAACTGGGGATGTCCTATGGTAGCCATATTGATAATGCCTTGATGGGCGGCCAAGAATTTTTACGCTCCGATGTCTCCTTGACGTTGTTTCTGAATCCTCCTTCTAGTTATGGTGGGGGTGAGTTAGTGATTGAGAATGTTGAAGGGGAAACGATGTTTAAGCTGGAAGCAGGCTCAGCAATTATTTATCCTTCTTCGACCCTACATCGCGTTAACCCAGTTACTGAAGGGGTGCGATTAGTGGCTGTAGCTTGGGTGCAAAGCTTAGTGCGTGACCCCCACGAACGGGAGATCTTGTTTGACTTAGATGTAGCTCGTCGGGCTTTGTTTGATAGACAGGGTAAGACGACAGAGTTCGACCTAATTTCTAAAAGCCATGCTAATTTGCTCCGCAAGTGGGCGGATGTCTAACTCTAGTCAACTAGGTTTTGAAAGTTTAGTTTCTATGCCCAGCCTTGCCAGCGATCGCCCTAAGCAGGTGCAGTCAGGCTGAGCTTGTTAGCTCTAACTTTCTCTAGCCACTGAACTACTTGATGGCCCAGTCTAGATTGATTGAGGCGATCAATCTCGCGGATACCTGTAGGACTGGTGACATTAACCTCTGTCAGGTAGCCGCCAATCACATCTATTCCCACAAAAATTAGTCCATCTCGGCGCAATACTGGAGCTAGCTGAGTGCAGATCTCCCTCTCTCTAGGTGTGATATCTACTGACTCGACTCTGCCACCCACGGCCATGTTGCCCCGGAACTCATTGCCCGTGGGCACGCGGTTAACGGCTCCAATCGGCTCTCCGTCTAGCAAGATAATTCGCTTGTCACCTGCTTTCGCTTCGGGCAAGTAAGTCTGAATCATGATTGGCAGTTGTCCTTGTAGGGTGCTGATTTCAATCATGGAATTCAGGTTGCGATCCCCCGGTTCCAAGAACAAGATGCCTTCACCCGCTTTGCCACCGAGAGGCTTCAGAACCGCCGCTCCTTGCTGCTCCACAAACTGGCGAATCACCTGCTTGTTTTGAGTCACGATCGTAGTGGGGATCGCCTCGGTAAACTGGAGCGCATACATCTTTTCATTGGCGGCTCTCAGACCTCTCGGTGCATTCACGACCAGCGTTTTAGCTGGATCAATGTAGTCCAGAATATAGGTTGCGTAAAGGTAAGCCGTAGTGACGGGAGGGTCAGTTCGCATAAAGACTACGTCCATTTCTTCTAACGGACGCAGGTTGCCCAAACCCTTAGCCTGGGTGGAATCTTGTAAGGAACTTTCTAGGGAATACCAAGATTCAGCAGCAACCCAGCGGCTATCCACTAATTGAATCGGTGTCAACTTGACCTGTTCTAATATTGCCCAAGCTTTCCCATCTACCACACTCAATAAATTCGCTTGAGTCACCCACACTTCATGACCCAGTTCTTGTGCTGCTTCCATCAGGGCAACACTTGTATCATGACAAGGATCAAGTTTTTGAATGGGGTCAATAATAAATGCGAATTTCAATGAATTACCCTCTGCAACAATGTGGCGCTTTTACACCGATGAGACAGTGCTGTCTGTGCGATCGCTTTGAGTCTCGCACAATCCTTTAATTAACCAACTACTAATTAACTAACTACAAACTAGCCAGCAGTCTGCAAAAGTTGATCAAGCTTGCCTTGAGCATTCAAAGCATGAATGTCGTCACAACCACCAATATGCTGGTCGTCAATAAAAATTTGGGGCACGGAGCGTTTGCCGTTAGCACGCTGAGACATTTTAGCGCGAGCTGCTTCATCTCCATCAATACTGTATTCGGTATATTCAACGCCCTTTTTGTCTAGCAGCGCTTTAGCACGAATGCAAAAGGGACAGGTCTGCCAAGTGTAGATTTCAACTTTAGAAGCCATAGCAACCTCAAACGTTAAGCAATGTTTCTTGATCTTAGTTTAGCCCGACGAGTTTAATTTGGTTCCAGTGGTAGTTTTGAAGCGTCGCGACTGTTTGAAAAAAGCGTATGAAGAAGGCAGTAGTTAACGTAGGCGATCGCTGAATTGTGTAGTCGTGATTAAAAAACCTTCCTACTATTTCAGTAGGAAGGCTAGAAGGTGAATGAAGGGCTAAAAGAAATTAGAGTAACTAGACCTAAGCGAGTTCAGACCGCTTCTTACGGCCATAGAGCAACCCAGCACCAAGTATTACAAGAGCTGTGGTGCTACTAGGCTCAGGCACATGTTTAGTAGGTGGCTTGGGTGACTCAGGTTGGACAGGAGTGCCTTGGCCTGTGCCACTGTCTCCGTTGAAATCATCACCATCAATGCTTTTACCATTAATGCTTTGGTAACGAACTCCAAAGTTACTGAGAGTAAAACTTGATACGGTACTGCTGAAAGCGAGAGTGGAAGAGAACTTTCCGGGGGAATCAGCCGTTTTTACCCCACCGTTACTACCGCCTTGGCAAGTCTTACCGTCCGTAAAGCAGACATCAACTGCACCAAACTGATTAGGAAATGAACCAGACCTGTCGTTAGTGAAAATTCCCGAAGAGCGGGTATTCCCACTGCCAGAAGCCTCGCCAATACCGACTAGCGTTTGGTTAACATTGAATCCTAAAGCAGAAGTTCTAGAAGTAATACCACCGCTAGAGGTGTTATCTAGGGTGACTTCAAAAGCGGCTTCAGTTTTGGTTCCTGCCGTGTTAAAGCCCAAGAACTTAAAGATGGCTTGGGAAGACAATCCAGCGACAGTTTTCGTTGCGACATTGCCGTCGAAGTTGACTGTGAAGGACTTGTCTTTATCGGTTGCATCAATGGTGACACTACCACCGCTGAAACTGAAGGCCGAAGCTGCGGGAGCGATCGCGAGAGTGCCTAAGGCAGATAAAATAGAAACCCCAAGAGCCAGGTTCGTAAGAGACCTCAACATTGCCCTATTTCCTTTGATGAAGTAACAAAACAGTGCTCAAAGTTGTGAAAAGGGCTTACTGAGATAGATAGATGCAAAACTATACTAGTATCTGCAAGCCTGAGTTGAATTTGCCCAGGTTTTTGACAGAACTGGCAGCTTCTCTATGGCTTTATTGAAGCTTTATAACGATACTAATTTTTTTGAAACTAGCTCAGTAGTTCTCCGCTCGGCTTTTGGGTTTTTACACCTGCTAAGAGACAGCGTAGTCCACGAGTTGAGCTAGCCGATGGCGTAAGGTTTCTAGGCCTAGGCGATCGCTGGCCGAGAGAAATACAGCTTGAGGAAACTCTTCTTGGGCCAAGGCTAAGGTATCTCCATCCACTTGGTCAATTTTGTTGAAAGCCACTAACGCGGGTCCCGGTGTGATGGGCATCTCTGACAAAATCTTCATGACAGAGCGAATTTGGTTTTGCCATGCTGGATGGGAGAGATCTACCAAATGCAATAAAGCATCTGCCTCTGTGACTTCCTCCAACGTGGCTCGGAACGCATCAACCAGCGACGGGGGTAGCTCATGGATAAAGCCAACTGTGTCAGTCAACAAAATAGAGCGGGGTTCATCCGTCACTACGTCTTGGATGATTAACCGTCGGGTGGTAGGGTCAAGGGTCGCGAAGAGCTGATCTGCGGTATATACTTCCGCATTGGTCAATGTGTTTAATAGCGTAGACTTGCCAGCGTTGGTATAACCTACGATCGCGATCGATGGGACTTCTCGGTGCTGGCGACGTTGCCGTAGTCGAGAACGGTGAGCTTGCAATTGGTTCACTTCTTGTTGCAATCGCGAGATTCGCCTTTGAATGCCACGACGCTCGGTTTCTAGCTTGGTTTCACCTGGGCCTCTGGTACCAATGCCACCTCCCAAGCGCGACATGGCTTGTCCTCGTCCAATCAAACGCGGCAGCATGTATTCTAACTGCGCCAACTCTACTTGCAACTTCCCGGCTCTAGACTGAGCCCGCTGGGCAAAAATATCTAAAATGACTTCGGTGCGATCGACCACCCGAATGCCGATTTGAGTTTCCAAGTTGCGGATTTGGGCAGGATGCAGGTCGCGATCAAAAGCGATTAGATTTGCACCCACTGTCTGAGCAGCGAGCGCAATTTCTTGCACTTTACCTTCACCGACGACAGTTTGCGGATGGGGGCGAGAGCGCTTTTGGGTGAGGGTTTCTACAACCGTGCCGCCCGCAGTTTCTATCAGGCGAGTTAGTTCGACTAGGCCATCCTGGAAGCGTTGAGATTTTCGCTCATCAGTCATTAAGCCCACAATCAATACTTGATCGTGATCGCGATCGACTTGCTGGGCAACGTACTCACGCTGAAACTCGGCTTCTAAATTTTCTACTAAATCCAGAAAGTCTTGATCGGCTAAATCATCCAGCTTGGTGGGTGATGAAACAGTCCAATTAGCGGCTGAGTCGGGGACTAAATGCGCTAAATAAGCGTGTTTGACATATCCAGTGGCTCCGCCGCCACGCCGCTCAAATCCTGCGCCCGACAAGGTAAGCACCACCAAGCTATCGAGCCGCTGAATTGCCATCGCTGTCAAAGCCGCTTCGTTCGGAGGCTCAATTTTTAATTGGGTTGCCAAGCAGCGAATGCCACTGAGACGCTCGGCTCCATAACGAGGCAGTTCTAGAGGTGGAATCTGAGTTTGTCGTGGGGTACCGACTCCTACCCGGATGACCTGACCTCGACGATTGATATAAACACAAACAGGTTGGTTAAGGTCTGTACTAATCGCGGCCAGTCGTTGGGCAAATTCGGATGTGGTGAGGCGATCGCCCGGTAGCCGCTGATGGTACAAACGTTGCAGCTGCTTAAGCTGACTGGATTTTAGACCTTGAAGATTGCCGTAAATCGTTTCTATAGACTTATGTAACCAGAAAGCTGGCCCTCGAATGCACTCAATCCTATTCTACTTCTACTGACTCTTATCAAACCTTAGGGTTGACGGTTGCGACTCGCGAAGCATCCTAGAATTCTTGAAATATTTTGCCAAAGGGAAGGTCTGCGAATTCCTAAGGCGTTGTCGTAACTAGCGTAGGCTGCTTGGTAGCGGTGTAAAGAACGCAAGGCTACTCCACGAAACAACCAAGCTTCTGAGTGATGAGGTTGAATGGCCAGAACGGTATTGCAGCTGAGTAAAGCTTCTTCATAGCAACTCAGGTGGATAAACGCTACGGCTCGAAATACTAAAGCAGCCGTATGCTGAGGTTTTAGGGCTAGAGCTTTGTTCAAGCTGGCGATCGCCTCTACATAAGAGCCTAAATTTGCTTGTGCCTGTCCACGCTCATACCAGGCATTGACATCATCTGGTTGTCGTGCAATGGCTCGATCACAGCTAGCGATCGCGGCTTCGTACTCCAGCCGTCGCCGGGGATCAATACTATCCTGCAAGCGAACAGATCGGCTGCTTCGGGCAGAAGTGGCCTGCTGATACGGATAGCGTGACCGAGCATGAGACGACTGAAATGACTGGGTAGTAGACATAGTCAGACAGGGAGCAAATTTAAGTACCGCAGATCCTTATAGTGCCCTGGCAGCAGAAACGACTCGCATTTGTAGCAAGCAACACTACGTTTTCTTAATTTGAGAGTACTCGTTGTTTCTGCCGATGCAGCATTAACTTCATCAGTTTTTACAGAATTTAGCGATCAAGCCCGATTAAAGTACAAGTTTCGCCACAATTGCTGGAATAATTTGCCGATTTAGCCCAGTTACTGCGGAAAAGTTCCTGATTTTTAGGCGACAGGTAGAATTGACGGCTTCCGTCCCAAGTCCGTAAGATTAAATTAAAGTAAACAAGTGTAAACAAATAGGTGATTGTTGTTCATTTGTAGCATCACCCATAGCATCCACTTATTAAGGTTGAATCCAGCGTTGCCAATGCAGTACCTTTCTCCGCGACGGCTTCTCACTTTCCTCGCCACATTTTGCTTATCGTTGTCGATCTGGGCGATCGCGCCAGCAGCCCAAGCCTATGACAATCCCCAGTTGTTGCCCAGTGAGCCAACTACAGTTATTGACTTGGCGAAAAACCTAACTGGAGTTCAAGAAGAAACTCTGGCCAAAGATTTAGAGGCATTTGAAGCAGAGACAGGCTGGAAACTCCGAGTTCTGACTCAGTTTGACCAAACTCCCGGTCGGGCTGTCAAGGACTTCTGGGGTTTAGACGATAAGAGCGTGTTGTTAGTGGCTGATGCGCGGGGTGGCAACATCCTTAACTTTAGTGTTGGGGATGCCTTTTATGAATTAATGCCGCGTACCTTCTGGATTGAGCTGCAAACTCGCTACGGCAACCAATTCTTTGTGCGAGAAAATGGCGAAGATCAAGCCATTATTCAAGCACTAGAGTCAGTCAAAACCTGCCTGCGTCGAGGTGGGTGCCAAGTTGTGCCCGGTTTACCTCAAGAACAGTGGATTCTTACCTTAATTACCTCCCTCGTGGGCGGCGTGATCTTTGGCTTTGCAGCTCATCCCCGCAAAGAAGGTCAAGTTTTTGCTTGGCAATGGGCTTTAATCTTCTCGCCTTTGTGGGGAATCTTGTTTATTGCCTTTGGGATTGGCCCAGTGGTGACCCGCACCTCCGAGTGGCTACCCCTATTTCGCAATGTAGTGGGGTTCATGCTAGGGGCTTTGGTCGCCTACCTATCACCGACGTTTACTCAGTCTTCCACCTCTGAGAGTTAATTTTGGGTGACTTGACTGTCGGTAAAATTGAACGGAACCTCTTACAGAGACTAATATCAAGCAGCTGAGACATAGAAATACCGACGCGATCGCCTAGCTCGCCAGCAGCAGTCATGCAGCAATTACGCTGTGTGGCTGCTTAGGAGTGTATAACTATCTCAAACCCTGAAAACTATATTTGAGGGATAAGTTAGGCATGGAGTGGCATATTACGGACGCTCAAAGTTTAGGAATTATCGACCGAGAAATAGGTGAACACACGTTTTCCCCGGCTGAATATGAAATTGTGCGTCGAGTGATTTATGCCACTGCTGATTTTGAGTACAAATCCTTGATTCGCTTTTCGGAACAAGCTCTGCAAGCAGGAGCCGCAGCTCTAGCAGCGCGTACCACTATTGTGGTGGATGTACCAATGGTGCAAGTTGGTATTACTTCCAACATCCAAAATACGTTTGCCAACCCGGTATATTGCAGCATGGACGCCCTAACGAGACCCCAACGAGATAGAACTCGTGCGGCATGGGGCATTGAAACTCTAGCGCGACGCTATCCAGAAGGCATTTTTGTCATTGGTCAGGCCCAAACTGCCTTGTCTGCCATTGTGGATTTAATTGAAGCGGAAGAAATCCGCCCAGCTTTGGTGGTTGGCACTCCTTCAGGATTTGTCGATATTGAAGTAACCAAACAGCGTTTACAAGATTCGTTGGTGCCTCACATTCGCATTGAAGGGCGTAAAGGCAGTGCTGTCGTCGCTGCTGCAATTATGAATGGCTTAGTGGATTTGGCCTGGAAAGCCTACGGTCAGGACAACTCTGGCATTGGCTAAGGCGCAAAGTTTAGATATCCATGGCGGCGCGACGACGAGATGGTCTGCGAGGTTTGGGCTCAGAGCGTAGTCGTCGGCTTACTTCCAGAAAATTATCCCGTTGCACTTGGGGGTAGTCGCTGACCCAGATATTTTGACTTGGAATGTAAATGTCAGAGACTTTGGCAATGCGACTTAAGTCAGGCAAGTGGGACATTACCACCATCTCGACGGGTTGATCGGGGCGAATGGCTTTGTGCTCTCGGCGCAGAGGCACCTGGACTGGAATTCTAAATCCACTTTCGTCGCCTACTTCTAAGTTCAAACGGCGTTCGCGATTTTCGACTAGTACCAACTCTCCCTTCTTATTCACGGTCTCTTCCGTACCGATCAGTTCTTCGCTGACGTAGGCATCTAGGACGCGGCCTTGCCAAAAACCACTATGGCGGGGTTTGCGAGCTTCCAGGTTTCGGAGGGTAGCCCAAAGAATGGGAGCCCAGAGCCAGTAAAGGCTGCTGGCAACTCCTAGAAAGAAAAGGATGACTCCACCAGCCTCACCAATCAGGGAGTGGGTGATCGCGACAACTACAATTCCGATGACGGAAATGAGTAATCGCTTCAAAAAATCTGAAAGCTTTCCCCAGTGATACTTGTACTGAGGAAAAGTAGCCACGAGCGGCACCAGTTGTTCAAACTTTTCGCGGGTTAATGGAACTAGCATCAGTACAAGTTTATATACGCTTGAGTCAGGGATAATGTGTGAGCGATCGCTTTAGACTTTAGTCTTATAGAAATCGCCGTAAAACCCACATGCTGTCTTCGGTGGGATATAAGGCGGTGAGTCGAAGACGAACAGCTAGGTAGGCTACTTCTCCAACGACCTAATGAACTCTCGAATCACATCTGTCTTGG
>JAHHIL010000046.1 GCA_019358975.1 Trichocoleus desertorum ATA4-8-CV12 | reverse complement strand
TGCTTTAATCGTGTCATTGAACATCGTTGGAGGGTTTCCTTCACTAGCAAGCTTGAGCAAGGGAGGGAACTCCCGGCTCCATTCTTGCTAGAGTGACTGGTATCTTATTTATTTGCAAGCCCCTTACGCCAACTGCGATCGCAAGTCGGCATGGTCTTTCAACAGTTCAACCTGTTCCCCCACCTCAGCGTCCTCGAAAACCTCATCCTTGCCCCCCAAAAAGCCCTCGGCAAATCCCGCCCCGAAAGCATAGAACTTGCCCAGACCTATCTAGCCAAAGTTGGTTTAGCCGCTAAAGCCAGCGCCTACCCAGACCAACTCTCCGGCGGCCAAAAACAGCGAGTCGCGATCGCCCGTAGCCTCTGCATGAACCCCAGAATCATCCTCTTTGACGAACCCACCAGCGCCCTCGACCCTGAACTCGTCGGCGAAGTCCTCCAAGTCATGCAACAACTCGCCGAAGACGGCATGACCATGATCATCGTCACCCACGAAATGCAATTCGCCCGCGAAGTCGCCCACCGCGTCCTCTTCCTCCACCAAGGCCAAATCGAAGAAACCGGACCCGCCCGCCAAGTGTTAACACAGCCACAGAGCGATCGCCTGCGGAGCTTTTTGAGCAGGACGGAGAGAGAGGGGTGAGGGGAGAGGAGTAGGAAAGGATGAAGGAGGAGGCATGAAGGATGAAAGAGGAATCGGGAGCCAGGATTTAGGAGTCAGAAAACAAAAGCAGGCAAGAATTGCTCACGGAAGATAACAAAGTTACCTCTGGAGGGGGTCTGGGGGACGTAGCCGTCCCTCAGCGGGAGTTTGAGGGCAGGTGCCCTCAAGTCCTGGTTTTATTTGAGATAACTAACCAACCGCAACAGATGCCTTCAGCTCAAAAATCCGCTCAATCACATCCTCCACCACCTTATCCGGCGTAGAAGCTCCCGAAGTTACCCCAATCACCAAAGGCCCATCCGGTAACCAGTTTTCAGCCACCTCAATCTCACGATTTAGTGGCTTATGCTCAATGCGATCGCGTGACAGAATCCGCTCCACACAATCAATGTGATAAGAAGGAATCCCCCGCTCCACCGCAATTTCTTGTAAATGAGTGGTATTCGACGAGTTGTAGCCACCAATGACCACCATCAGATCTACTTGCTCATCCACCAGCTTAAACATGGCATCTTGGCGCTCTTGAGTCGCATCACAGATGGTATTAAAGCTGAGGAAATGCTGATTCAATTCCGCAGGGCCATACTTCTTCAGCATCGTATGCTCAAACATCTTGCCGATCTGCTCCGTTTCGCCCTTCAGCATCGTAGTTTGGTTGGCAATGCCAAGCCGCTCCAAATCCTTGTCTGGATCAAAGCCCTGCGAACAAGCCTTGCGGAACTTCGCCAAGAACTCCTCGCGATCGCCCCCCTGCAAGATGTAATTGCAAACATACTCAGCCTCAGCTAAATTCAGCACGACCAAGTAGATCCCTGCGAAAGAACTCGTGGCGATCGTCTCCTCATGGTTGTATTTGCCATGAATAATCGAGGTGTAGGTACCTTTCTTGTGCTTCTCCACCGTGTTCCACACCTTCGATACCCACGGACAGGTTGTATCTACAATGGTGCAGTTCCGGTCATTCAGCAACTGCATCTCCTGCACGCTGGCACCAAACGCAGGCAAAATCACCACATCCCCTTGCGCTACCCCAGAAAAATCTTTTTGCCCCTGGTTGACTTCAATAAACTCTACCTGCATTTCTCGCAGACGTTGGTTTACCGAAGGGTTATGAATAATTTCATTCGTAATCCAAAGGCGCTCCGTGGGGAAGTGCTGACGAGTTTCATAAGCCATTGCCACTGCTCGTTCCACCCCCCAACAAAAGCCAAAAGCCTCTGCCAGCCGAATCTTTACGTCACCCCGCTGTAGCGTATAGTTGTTGTCTCGGATTTGCTGAATCAAACCGCTCTGATATTCCGACTCCAAAAGGCTGGCAACTTCGGCCTCATGCCCAAACCCCTTGCGATGATAGTTTTCAGAACTGTTGAGTGACCGTTTGAAGGCTTTAGTATCCATTCAGCTGTGTCCCAGAAGTGATGGCGCTACACCGTTTTTAATTCCCCTTGATCATAGAACGCAGTGGCATGGATTCAGGCTGATGGATGTAATTTCTTAGAAATGGAGAGTGAGTGCGCCTACTGCTACAGTTTGGTTTAGCGACGACGGGCTTTGCTTACCATCTTGCGGGACAAGCGCAGATTTAATTCTTCTCGCTCCGCCCAGTCTTGGAAAATCCGGTAGAACGTATGGCGATCTTCGGCTTGGAGTACAGCGGTTTGGTCAGCGGTTTCAATCACGTAGGGGTAGCCGTTGCCAATGATCACTTCGCCCCGCACCCAATCTAAGACGCGATCAACTATACCCGCTTGGTGCATCCAGACAGGCATTTCTAAGCGGGCGGGATAGCCGTCATGGGTGGTTTTGAGATAGGTGAAAGCGATTTTATTGGTCTGCTCTTGATATTGGGCCAAAATCCCCGATCGCTGGCAGAGAAATAGGGGAGTGCGATCGCCCCAACTCATGAACTTACCCAGCAACTGAGCATCATGAATCGAGTTGGCTTCTGGTAAGTGAAAGCCTTGCTGCAACATCACCGTCAAGTCGCGAGCGTAGGAGGTGTCGATGTAGGCTACCAGCGGTACTCGATAGTCTTCGCTAGTTTGTAGTAGTTCTAGGAGGCAATCGACATAGAAGGCGCGTGTGTCTGGATCGAACGCTTCGGCAAACGTCGCAATCAAAGAACCATCAAAAAAGACTAAGCAGTCATTGCAGTTTTTGTGTTCCTGCATGTACTGGATCAATCGCTGCGTCTCCATCTCAAACCGTCGCATATTGACGCGCCGATCGACAGGCTCTCCACTATGGCTCACTTTCAAGTCAGCAGGAGTCATTACATCTACAGCGACATCCTTTTCGTAAGTGCCGCTGGGGAGATGCAAGTTCTCGAACCAACCAATCTGAACCAGAGCGACCGGAATCGAAAAATCTTTAGTGGGGAAAATTTGGGAACCATCCACGGCAAAGGTGGCAATGCCAATCAAGCGATCGCGCACCCAACTCAAGCTCTGCTCTCGGTTCTGCCAAGCCAAATTTGAGGCGACCACCCAGTTAGGAGAACTGCCCACAGGTTCTAGCGGGCTGGCTCCTGAGTGCCGAGCCGTAGCTAACATTTTCTCTAGGGCTGCTGCCGTCTTTTGAGAGGCTTCAGCTAAGGCCGCGCGATACTTCTGGAGGGCATTTAGTGCAGTCTGGTCAAAGGTTTTGAAGTCAGCTTGCTTGGCTTGCAGTAGGGCTAGTACTTGAGCAGATTTGAGAGCCATGATTGTCAGTCAGTAGGATCTAGGAACAGTCCACAAAGAGAATTAGGAGTTGAGCCACCCACTGCTCACTTCACTCAAGTTGCGAATCGATCGGGGTCTGTGATCAGGCATGAGCATAGCGGATGAAGTTGACGGGTAACTACGAATCGGGATTGACTTGTCGGTACGGTTTAACCAAATGCCTTGTATCCCAACCGCTTGTGCTGCTTCATAGTCTTCTTGATAACTGTCCCCAATGTGCCAAGCAGCGATCGCTGCACAGTCATGCTTCTTTAAACCCGCTGCAAAAATCTTGGGGTTAGGCTTGGCAGCCCCCACCTCCGTAGAGATCGTAATCGAGGTAAAAAATTTTGCTAGATCGAGCGCGTCTAATACAGAATACAACCGAGAGTCAAAATTAGACAGTATCCCCAACTCAATCCCCTGCGATCGCCATTGCTCTAAAACCGCTGGCACTTCTGGATACACAAACCAAGGAGCTGCCGTTTCAAAGTAGGCATAAAGCTGCTTAAAAAAGGTAGCAAAATCTGAGAACTGTTGCAGAACTCCCGCTTGGGCAAAAGTTTGCTGCGCGATCGCCTGCCACCACTCAAACTCTAGAACTGGAATTTCACTCGGCTCAGCGTCGGGAAAAGCGGCTGGGCTACTGCGTCGAAAACTCTGACCAAAAGCCAAATTCAACTCAGCTTCAGACACTTCCACACCAAATTGCTGAGCGAGTTGGCTATAAAGAGTCCCCACGCTGCCCTGGATGCCAAACAAAGTCCCCACGGCATCCAAAAAAATTACTCTAGGTTGCTCCATCACAGGCAAATTAGGGTGTTAGTGACCAATACGCTGCTGAAGACCTTAACGCATTGGTTTTATGTTCATCAACTTTTATCTTCATCAACTATGAATGGTGTTATTGGGCATAATCGCGCCCCGCAAATCCGTACCCATCAAGTTGGCAGTACTCAAGTCTGTTTCGCTGAGATTTGTGCCGCGTAGGTTAGCGCCGCTAAGGACTGCACCTGTCAAATTGGTCTTGATCAGCTTAGCCATTGCTAAGTCCGCTTTGCTGAGATTCACTTCAGTTAAGTCAGCATGGCCTAAGTCGGCTCTGCCTAAGTCTGCCCCTCGGAGCTTGGCACCGCGAAGGTTGGCTCCCCACAGATTAGCACTGCTCAAAATGGCTTCACTTAAAATTGCATCCGCTAAGTTAGCCCCTGACAGCACCGCTCCATTCAAGTTAGCCCCGCTCAAATTCGCGCAACTCAAATCACCGCTGATGGTGGCACCACAAAGGTAAGCCCCTCGGAGGTTGGCCCCGCTGAGGTCAATTTCCTGTAAGAGCGCTTCACACAAATTGGCTCCCCAGAGATTAGCGTTATTGAGGTTCGCCCCATTCAAGTTGACTCCATTCAAGTTGGCTTTACTCAAAATCGCCTTACTGAGGTTAGTGCCGCTTAAGTTAGCGCGGTTGAGTAAGGCCCAGCGAAGATTAGCACTACTGAGGTTGGCTCGGCTCAAATTGATCCCTTGAAGGTTGGCCCCGCTCAAGTCCACCTCGTCTAAATTAGCTCCACTCAGATCCGATTGGCTCAGGTTAAGTCCTTGCAGATTGGCCCCACTCAAATCTGATTTGCTGAAGTTAATGCCGTTAAGGCTGGCTTTGCTTAAATTAATCCCCCACAGGTCGGTTTTGCTAAAATCCCGTTCCCCTGCCGCATAACGCCTTAGAAGCTCAGCAGCATTCATATTCGTCTACCTCTCGATACCGTTAGCCATTAAATTCAGCTGGGGCGTCTCAGCAAAAGACCCTGAGTGGGTCAGGGAAACAATTCCTGATTCTGATTTTGGCCAGGGAGCACGCCTGATACTAGTCCTAATGTTCCCAACCTATAGGGCAATTTGCTATCCGTGCGATCTCGCAATAGCAAGTACTTGGGGTGAACTACCTATGAAGATGGGGTTAACCACTCCAAGACAGGGTGGGCAATCCAGTTTAGGCCCACTTTTAATTGGTGCTCTAGGGTGGGTAAACGGTAGAGGTAAGCTAAACGACGGGCTAGATGAGCTAACGTGCCCTCCAGTTTGAGGCCCATTCCGGTGAAGGTGGCATTGTCAGTGCCCAGGGTCATGACTTCGCCTAAATTCTGATAGCGGAAGGGTAGAAGCGGTCGTCCTGTGATCGAGGCCCATAGGTTCCAACTGGTATAGTCAGCTTGCTGGAAGGCGGCTTGAGCGGTTGGAGGAATTTGCTTACCTTCGGCATCTCGACAGTCTGCTAGATCACCAAGGGCAAAAATTTTGGTGTGATCCATCACTTGCAAGGTCGGAGTCGTGACGAGTTGCCCCCGCTGATTTTGCTTCAGAGGTAAAGAGCCTACGATGGGGTTGATGCGAGTGCCCACCGTCCACAACACCAACTCGGCTGGAATGGTATCAACCTGCCCTTTGTACTCTAATGAAATTGTTTCTGGCCCCAATGACTCGACTTTGGTCTCTAAATCTAACCAGATGCCGCGTTCTTCCAGAGCGTTTTGAGCCGCTTCTCGATTGAACTCTGGCGAAGCTCTCAAGATTTGATCGGCTTGTTCTACAAGGCGTAACCGACCGCGATCGCCCAAGCGATCAGCCAGTTTGCAAGCCAATTCCACACCGCTATAGCCTGCCCCGACGATCGCAATTCGAATTTTGTCGGCTTCTGAGGCTTCTAAGAGGCGTAATCTTTCTTCGAGAGCGTAAGCATCGGCCAGGGTACGGAATGGCAGGGCATACTCTGCCGCCCCAGGAACCATATCTAAGGGAGTTTCACCGCCCATCGCTAGCACCAGGTAGTCGTAGCTAAGGGTAGGGCCGTCTTGTAGTTGCACCTGCTGCCCTTGCGTATTGATCTCAGCGATCGCGTTTTGACAGAAGCGAATGTCTGTGTTGGCAAGCAGCTCGGTATAGGGAGGTGCAATTTCCCAGGTTTGCAGCTCTCCGGTGACGAGTTCGTAGAGGAGGGGAGAGAACAAAAAGCGATCGCGCTGGTCTACCAGAACAATTTCAGGCTTTTCCAGCTTAGTCCAAGGTAGCTGACTGAGCTTGAGGGCGGTGTAGAGTCCCCCAAAGCCGCCACCGAGAATGCAAATACGGGTTGGTTGTTGGGTCATAGCTGGGAGCGCAGGCGATTGTAGCAGAGCAACTGTCTACAGGATAGCAAGCCAGAGCCCGCAAGTAAGTCTGGCGCCAGAGAGAGTGATTTGAGTGTAGGAGTTTCTACAGTGTGATCGATTTCCGCTGATTTCCTTAGGAGAACAATACCGTGCCTTATCCACCTGCGCCCTGGACTTTGCGAGGCCACGCTTTACAAACATTGCACCTCGTAGATAGTGCCTCCGTGCGATCGCTACTGCCATTGGGTTTAGAGGTGGTAGAGCCGTGGCCTGGAAAAGCCATTAGCAGTGTCTATCTCAGCGCTTATCAGGCGGGGTCAGCCTTGGAGTACAACGAGCTAATTGTGGCTACGCTGATCCGTCAGAGTGGCAATATTGGCGGCTGGGTGACGCATATCTATGTCGATCATCTTGACTCGGTGGCGGGAGGTCGAGAAATTTGGGGGTTGCCTAAAGAACTGGCAGACTTCACATGGGAGTCAGGAGAAACTCAGCGAGTGAGCGTAAAACAGGGCGATCGCCTGCTTTGCTCGTTACGCTACGAACCACCTTTTTCGCTTTGGCGACAACCCTTCTCGGCCACTAGCTTTAGCCTATTAGATTCAGCTTTGCTCTCTTTTGGAGCCCATTTAGATTCACGTTTGGGCTTTGTTAAGGGTCACTTAGAAGTTCCGCCAAATAGTCTACTGGCTCAGATTAATTTCGGGCAGCCTTGGTTAACCGTGAGCCATGCAGAGATGGAATTGCGAGTGGATGCGCCTCAAAAACGGGTCGCTAACTTTACCAAGTGACGTAAGGCTCTAAACGATTGAGGAGTTTTGGCCCTACACCGGACACGCGATCGAGATCAGCTAGTGAAGTAAATGGTTTTTGCTGACGCGCTTGGATAATTCCCTGGGCTAGAGTGGGGCCGACACCTGGCAAACTTTCTATTTCTTGCAGGCTAGCTGTGTTTAGGTTCACTACTGGATTAGTTGGGGGCTGGAGCTGAACCGACGGACACTGTTTAGCCTGGGCGGCAATTTTGCGTTGAACCGCAGGAGGCACGCCCAGAATGGCATTGGTATAGAGTCGCTCAAATTCCCGCTCGTAGTGAGCGGCTACCGTTGGGCTTTCAATTACGAGCAGAGTCTCGTCATTGCCTGTGTTGGCAGCATTAGTCCAGTTGTGGGAACCCGTAATCACAGTTGCTTGGTCAACAACGCCAAACTTGTTGTGCAATAAATCTCCAGGTGGTAGTCGTGGTGCTCCGACCGTACTGATAGGGTTTTGCCAAGGATGATTGTTGGGTTCAGTGCGACACTTGTCTTTAAGCTCAACGCCCAGCATGTCCAAGGCTTCACTGTAAGAACGATAGGCAAAACCCGGATCGATCACAGCCTGTACCTGTACGCCTCGTTCATGATTTTTTTCCAGAACGTTCGCTAAGCGCTGTTCGGAAAATACAAACAAGGCCAAATTGATCGATCGCTGAGCAGTACTTAGGGTTTTGCCAATCAGGCCGTTGCCGCTTTGACTCCAAGGACGAGAGGGACTGGTGGGTGAGAACTGTACGGTGACCGAAGTACTGCCTAGAACCACTGTTTGGGGAGCCCGAAATGGTTTTTTCAGACCAAACTTGCTATCAGGTTTGCCTCCAGGGCCATCTCCCCACATGGCATTAAACTCTTGAGTGAATAAGCTGGCTAATTCTGCACTGGTAATCCGCAGCATGTTATTGGCGTTACCTTGGCTGGCAGGGCGGGAAAAATCCCCATGAATGTCACTAGTCGTGAAATTGGCCGAAGTGATGACCAATCGCTGTCCATCCACCACCACAAACTTATGGTGCATCAAGTCGCTG
The DNA here is from genome assembly GCA_019358975.1 of Trichocoleus desertorum ATA4-8-CV12. Lineage (NCBI taxonomy): Bacteria > Bacillati > Cyanobacteriota > Cyanophyceae > Leptolyngbyales > Trichocoleusaceae > Trichocoleus > Trichocoleus desertorum. The sequence continues at coordinate 38,562 of JAHHIL010000046.1, read as the reverse complement.
CCAGCAGAGCCATTGGCGGTGTCATCAATCCAAGGCACTTGGGCCTGCTTCAGCATCACTAAGGTATCGCCTTGATTGATTTCCTCAGGCGTGAGTTTGCCGTCACGGTCTTGGTCCGCGAGTTTTTGGTATTCCTCATAGCGATCGCGCTCTCGTTCGGGCAGCTTCGCCAGTTCAGCCTCGGTGATGGCGCTCCAAGGTTGACTGTAGGTGTTTTCTAAGATCACCCGCACCTTTACTCCGGCTTTTTGCCGCTCAATCACAGCTTGAGCAATCTTGGGCAACCGCAGCTCTTGCACCGCGACATCTACGGTAGATTGAGCCGAGGCGATCGCGTCAATAATTTGCTGCTCTAAGTTGTCACCAGGCCGAGTTTGTTGGCGGTAAGGCTCGGTGTATTCGGCAGCAGGTTCATGATTGAAGTAAGTCTGAACTAACGGGTCTTGGGGCAGTGGTGCAGGTACAGATTGCTGGGGCTGAGACTGGACTTGTTGGCAAGCGGTCAAGCTCAAAATCAGCAGCAGGCTCAAACAAAAACGCGATTGGAAGGGAACCCGGAAAAGCAAAATAGCGCTCCTGACGGCAATGAAGAATGCATGTCTAGAGGTTGCCCCTAGCCTATGGCATCCTCACCATCCAGCCCAAGCTCAAACTTGCCTAATGAGGTTTTTTCGCGGCTTCCTGTAACGTCATAATGGCGTCTTCCAGTTCACTGGCTACTCGTTCGTGATTGCCTGCATTCAGCCAGCGCACTGCTTCGTAAAGCTGAAAAATTGCTTTGACCGTAGAGTCTTGTCTTCGCTCCATGTCTTCTAGTTTCAGTAGCAAGTTCTGTACACGGATTTCTAAAATCGCATTGTTTTCCATTCTTTCGGCCCCACTTGCAACTTGAGTGGCAATGTCTCGCAATCAATCGGCTTAGTCTCAGACAAGAATTAAAAATAACCCCTAGCACGTTCTGTGAGGGGTTAAAGGTAATCTGGGATTCTGGAATGCATTTAGTTGTGGTTCTCGTCGTCGCTCCAGAGCCACACTTTTTAGTTGCCGCTGACAACCGTTGACTTATATCTGTGCTCGTCTTCGGGCTTGCGCTGCCACTTACCATCGTCGCCTTGAATGTAATCATGCTTGACGGTGGTCCAAGCCACATTCATCGCTCCCTCTTCCGACATGCCATCCGATTGAGCACTCTGCATCGCAGCTTGGAAGATCTTCTGGGCTGATTCGGGAAGTTGTTGGGCTTCTTGAGGTAAGCTTTGTTGTTCTTGCGCCATATTAAATAAGCTCCGTTTTCATCCTGAGACTTGCGATCATCCTATGCAGCGCCGGATAGAAGTTCCTCAGCCTAGAAGTAAATAAAGCTGCTTAGCTAGGTCTATCCCAAGGTGCAGCCACCTTGAAGCGTTTCTGTCATCAGCGATACAAATTTTTCTGCAAACCGTTTTTAATGCCAGACCAAAGGCAGGATATTGTTCGTCAACAGGTGGGCTCTAGATTGAAAGGTATGCTGGAAGAAAGCAACGCTTTTACTTAGAGTTTTAGAACGCTATTACCTCATGCAAATCTACTTGGATTACAGTGCGACAACTCCCCCTCGTACCGAAGCGATCGCTGTGATGCAGCAGGCTTTGACGGCACAGTGGGGCAATCCTTCTAGTTTGCATGAGTGGGGCAGCCGAGCTGCGACCTTGGTAGAACGAGCCCGCATTCAGGTCGCTAGTTTGGTTAATGCTCCTCCTGAGGCGATCGTGTTTACGTCGGGGGGCACTGAATCGGATAACTTGGCGATTTTGGGAGTCGCTCGGCAGTACCCCACGCCTCAACATCTAATTATTTCTAGCGTGGAACATTCGGCGATCGCGGAGCCTGTGCGCTTACTGGAGCAGTGGGGGTGGCAGGTGACTCGTTTACCTGTGGATGCTCAGGGGCGGGTGAACCCTCAAGATTTGCGTAATACCTTGCAAAGTAATACGGTTCTGGTTTCCATCATTTACGGCCAGAGTGAGATCGGTACCTTGCAGCCGATTCAGTTGCTAGGGGAAATTGCTCACAATCATGGGGCGTTGTTTCACACCGATGCAGTGCAGGTCGCAGGTCGCTTGCAGTTAGATGTACAGCAGCTTCCAGTGGATTTGTTGTCGCTGTCTAGCCATAAGTTGTATGGGCCGCAAGGTTCTGGCGCTTTATATGTTCGCCCTGGGGTGGAGTTAGTGCCACTGATGGGGGGCGGGGGACAGGAATTTAAGCTGCGTTCTGGGACTCAAGCTGTGCCCGCGATCGCAGGATTTGGTGTAGCCGCAGAACTGGCGATCGTGGAACTCGCTACCGAAACGCCTCGCTTAATCCGACTGCGCGATCGCTTATTTGATCAACTACTTGCCATTCCAGGCGTGACTCCTACGGGCGATCGTTGGAATCGTTTGCCGCACCATGTCAGCGTGTGTCTGCAAGGCACCGATGGCGAAACCTTGAACGGCAAAACTTTGGTGCGCCAAATGAATTTAGCGGGTATTGCCATTAGTGCTGGTTCTGCTTGTCATAGCGGCAAAACTACTCCCAGCCCGATTTTGTTGGCAATGGGGTATAGCGATCGCTTGGCGAAAGGCGGCATCCGGTTCACCTTGGGCCGAGACACCACCGCAGCAGATATTGATTGGACTGCAACTGTGTTTCAGCAGGTTTTAGAGCGACTCATGCCCGTACAATTAGTGGGGAGCCGTGCATAACTGGCTAGCTACCTTTGCCTCCCAACCCATAGGCCCTAAGAAATTTGATTAGCAATGGCTGAACTTCCTAAAACCCTTGAAGACGCGATCGAGCAAGCCAAAGTCGCAACCCAGGCAGCCCTAGAAGCTGGCGTTTGCCGTATCCAGGTGGAACTCAACTTCCCCGAACTCAAACCCATGCCGATCGCCGAGCAGTTTTTGAGTATTTTTGAAGATTTGGGTGCCAACTTCAAAGTTTTCTTTTCCGATGCTGGAGCCGCTGCTTTGGCTCGACGAGACTGGGGAGAAAAACCCTTTGAAATTCGGGGCATTGGTGAGCTGAAGGGCAAGATGCTACCAGAAGACCGCGCCTTTCTTGTAGTTGCTCCCACTTCTGTAGAAGTCGGTGATGTGCAAAAAATGGCCGACGAAGCGGGAGAGCGTCCCTTCATTCTCTTAAATCCTGTTCTAGAAGATATCGCTACTGTAGGCTTAGGCTATGCTGGGCGGCAGTTACGCACCCGGTTCCTCAGTACGTTTGAGTCTTGCTATTATCTGCGTCCCCTGGAAAACGGTGCTTTGCTGCGCTGCTACCCTGATCCTTGGCAGGTCTGGCTAGAGCAGGAAGATGATTACAAATTGATTGCTGAAGTTACGAGTAAGCCTGCTGGCGACGAAATCGATCGCCTTTTAGGACAATCCACTGGAACTCCTGAATCTCCTGCAACTGCTCCTAAAACCAGCTTTATGACTGAGCTTCAGCGATTTCTCAAGGCTTTAACCCAGTAGCGTGGGCATGAGAAAGGGTACTTTTGAGCACAATCATGGTGCGATTGCCAAGAGGAGTCAGGGCATACTATATGAAGAAGTTCAGTGCTTCCCATAGCTCCTCTTTACTGACAAGTAGAAGCTATCCAGGCTAGCTCTGAAGCCTTGCTGAATTGTTTGCATTGAGAGGACTGGATGAGCGAATCTACCCGCCGCCGCATTTTCATCGGGGATGTGCATGGTCATTATGATGGCTTGATGACTTTGCTGGAGGCGATCGCTCCTGATGGAGATGACCAAGTTTATTTTCTGGGCGACCTCATCGATCGCGGCCCACGCAGCGCCCAAGTGGTTGACTTTGTGCAGAAAAGCGACTACCACTGCCTGCTGGGAAATCATGAGCAACTGATGATTGATGCTTTTCCCAAAGGACGGGCGTTTGGACCAGGCTTACAGGCTTGGCTCTATAGCGGCGGCCAAGCGACGGTGGCTAGCTACAAGAACATGGATTTATTGGCAGAGCACTTGGAGTGGATCAAGACCCTGCCCATGTACATGGATTTGGGAGATATTTGGTTGGTGCATGCGGGTGTACATCCGGAATTGCCTCTCGCAGACCAAACCTCTCATGAGTTTTGCTGGATTCGAGAAGAATTTCACAGCATTACTAAGCCTTATTTCCCTGATAAATTAATTGTGACGGGACACACAATTACCTTCACGTTGCCAGGGGTGTCTCCTGGCGCAGTAGCCCAAGGGAGAGGATGGTTAGATATTGACACGGGAGCCTATCACCAAAAGAGCGGCTGGCTTACTGGAGTCGATATTACCAATCGTCGGGTTTATCAAGTCAATGTCTGGCAGCCAGAAGTGAGAACAATGCCCTTGGATGAAGCCATTACCCAAGTGGAGCCTTCCCAAATTATTGCTCGCCACCAAATGCTCCGCTCTTAGGAATGTAGATCCTAGAAACAAAACCCCCTTCCTTTGAAGGGAAGCAGGGTGGTTTCATACAAGCCTACCTCTGAAGGAAAGGGGTGCCAGATTCAAGAGCGACTGAGCAGAGGCTGGATCTTAGCTCTGTATGTCGCATTATCTAAGCCATTGCCAGAGCTGATAGTGCTGCCAGTGGTGCTGGTGGTAGTGCTTGTGGTGGTATTGGTTGTGTTGATACTGCGCTTGAGTGCCTCAATACGGTTTTTGGTGTTGGGGTGAGTGCTCAAAAAGGTGGGAAGCGATCCGCCTCGGAGGAGTTTCTCCATAAAGGCGACCATCGCAGATGGGGCGTAGCCTGCTCTACTTAAAATCCGCAGACCTCTTTCGTCAGCCTCAAACTCATCTTGGCGGCTGTTGGGACGCTTGAGGGCAAGTTCGACACCGATCGCTGCCAAGGTACTACGATCGAGTCCCGCTGCTGTCGCTACACCACGAGCGATCGCCGTTTGCCGCATTTGTTGTAAGAGGTGACGACCTTCGATATGTCCCGCTTCATGACCCAAGACGCTGGCTAGCTGGGCTTCATTATCTGCGGTTCTCATCAAACCTGTGGTGACATAAACGTAGCCGCCTGCTGTGGCAAAAGCATTTACCCGGTCATCCTCTACCACTTGAAATGTGTAACGGATCTGAGGGCGCTCACTCTTAGCCACTAATCGCTGACCAATTTGATCAACGTATTCGTTGATAGCTCGATTGCGATAGAGCCGAAACTCGCTATTCAACAACTGCTGATTAATTTGGCGACCAATAGCTACCTCTTCGCGATCGGATATCTTGGAGAGCTGAATAATTTGCACGCCTCGGAAGATTAAGTCGGCCCAAGGCAGAGCAGGACTCGGACTCGGAGAACCCACAACTAGCCCTAAGGCGATCGCAAAGGAAATGAAGGGATAAAGCCAGCGGCGAGCAGAACGCCGAAAGGGAAGAGAAAAGCGGTTGAGCATGGTCAGATCAATAGATATGTGAGGAGAATAGAAAAAAGCTGAATTTTAAGGGAACTCGAAATATCAGACCTAGTCTGAGAGCCTTATGAGGATTCTAGACGTAGATCTAAGGCTCAAAGTTGCACTGGATCAAGACAACAAATTTCATTGCTTGAGCTACAGCCGGGATAGCTAGACCGCTGTGCTCCCAACTCAAAATCACGGCTTTTCAGCCAGCCCAACCGTTTCAGGTGCATAAATTCTTGGCCTGCAAGTTATGGTAATCTGACACAGAGTTGCGGCAGCTTCCCGTGGAATTGTTAGAGCCAATTCCTAGTCATTTCTTTCATTCGTTTCTCCGATATCAGCAAGGTAAGCTTGTATGGCTATTTTGGACTCTCAAGGTCGTTTATTCGGCAAAGTTAGCATTCTTGATGTGGGTGCCGCTCTCGTGATCTTGCTGGTGGTCATTGGCATCTTTTTGGTTCCCGGTACCGGAAGCGTGGCTCAGATCAACAACGCAACGAAGCCGATTGAGGTTGACCTCATTGCCAAAGGCTTGAGTGTCAGCAATCCCCAAAGATTTATTCAAGACTTTCAAAGTGCCAAGAAAACCAGCCTTGTGATCCGCAATCAGCCTTATGGTGAAGTGGATCTCAAGTCGGTTCAGGTGTTACCTCGTAATGTTCTCATTACCCAACCAGACGGCTCGGTTAAAGTGATCCCCGATCCTCGTTCAGAGTTGTCTTACAGCACGGATTTGCTGATTACGGTTGGTGGTAGAGCCCAAGTTAACAAGGATGGTCCTGTTTTAGGAAACAGCAAGATCAAGATTGGCAGTGTTGTCCAGCTACAAGGTACTTTGTACGACTTCAATGCCAGCGTGGTTGACATCAGACTGAACAATAACTAGCTATTTAAGCCTGGGGTCTTGGAGAAACTGCCGAATTAACCCAACCGTAACGCCCGGTAGCTCTAGTTGTGGTGTTAAGCCCACCTCATCTAGCTGCTTGAACACTCGAATGGCTTGAGGATTCAAGTCTGCTAAGCGGCGACCAATTTCTGGCCCAGTGAATTGAGACTGGCGACCCCAAATAATTGCGGTGGGAGCGGTCAGTTGGGTGATGTACTGGGATAGATCGAAACACAAGTCGCCCCGGACAAAAGCCAGTGCCGCATATTCAGCATTCGCTTGTGTCGCGGATTCTAGGTAAGCGGCAACAATTTCTGAGTACACTCGCTCTGGACGGGCAAATTGGCGTTGCTCCAGAAAGCTACGAATCCCTCCAGTTGTAGCAACTCCAGCACTGTAAAGGAGTCGATCGAGAATGGGAGTACTAACCAGTTGGGCGAAAAAGCTGCGGGTGTAGTCTTCACCAAAGTCGGAGAGACCCGCAGGGGTCGTCAAAATCAGAGACTTGAACAGTTCTGGGCGAGCGATCGCCACTCGAATCGTGAAGGCTGCGGTGAGTGACGAAGCAATGACAGTCGTCGGTCCAGAACAGGTTTGCTCCAAAAACTCCGTAATAGTCGTGAGGTAGTCGTCAATTTGATAGTTGCGCTCAGGGTGCTCAGAGCGACCCCAGCCAATTAAGTCGGGAGCTAAAATCCGGTAGTCGCTAGCAAAGGCTGGGTAGACTTTGGACCACTCATAGGCAGAAGAACCGCCCCCGAACCCATGTAGAAACACTAAGGTTTCCCGATCGCTAGAGGGTTCTGTCTCGCCAGTAACCCAAGGCTCGGCGGTGGCAGTGTAGTAAACCATTCTGCCCAACCTGGTCAGGATGGAATGTTGGCGAAAGCCAGGTGGTAGAAACATAACTCGGTCAACCTCGTCCTAGAGCTGGTGTAGATATGAAGATTTTGTCAAGTGTTGACAAAGTTTGTTTATATTTGAGCAAATCTCGGCCTAAATAGCCATAACCTATCGACGCAGTAGAACTGTACTGTAGGAAACATCTAACCGCTGAAAAAACAGGGAAATTAAAAGATGTAAAAATCTTGATCCAGTTGAATCTCTCGCCTTTCTGAGAATATTGCGTTACCTTTCTTAATAAGGGTGCTTTCAGGTTTGAATCAGGGTGTGTTACGGAGTTAAAAGACCTAGGTATAGTTGATTGACCCCAATGAGTCATAAGCAGGGGGTCTTGAAATCAATTACCTAAGAGTCATCTCTAAGAAACGGTTGCGATCGAAGCAGCCTTGGCCTCACTAAAACTTAAAGAATGCTACAAACCTCTAGGTTTACCCATTCGAGTGAAGTCAGATAAGAAATTTTTTGGGAAGTTGGGGCAGGGTGTCTACTACCGTCCCGGGATCTTTATTCTCGCTCTCTTATCAGAGTGGCGGCTTGGAGCAGGTCTTGCTTTGACCTTGCACAGCATGCATCGCCCAGCCACGATACATCAGGCACGCCAAGAGGTGTTATGGCAGAATCATTTGGTTTCCAAACTCATAACAGTAGCCCCTGTAAAAAGTATCAATCATCTCTGGCTGACCTAGCAGCAACGGGTTCGGTGCCAGAGCTATCGGTACCAGAAATCTTGGTGCCAGAACTATTAGAGCGATCGCCCGTGACAGCAGCTCTGCCGATTCAGCCTTGGTCTGAGTCGAGTTTGGCAGTGGCTCAGCCATCCCAGGTGCAGCTTGATTTAGAAGATTTAGCTTGCTTTGAAGTAGTCAACCATCAATTTCAGAGACAAGGGGTGGTTTTTGAGAATGCGATCGCGCTACATCCCTCGAATCCTGCCTTTCCACCCCGCTCTGGCAGAAATGTTTTGATGGGAGCCCCCAAGCCTGGTGTGATAGAAGCTAGATTTCTGCATCCTATGTCTGCGGTTGGTGGGTTTGTTACGGGTTCTCGCCGCACTGTCTTGTCAGCCTACGACTATAACAATCAATTGATTGCCGAAGTTGAACTAGCAACAGCCAATCTGGCTAATTCTCACGCGAGTATTCCTGCCAATGCTGAACTGTTCTTAACCGCTAACAATATTCACCGAGTTGTCTTTTATGCCTTTGGTGGTCATCTTACTGTGGATGACATCAGTTTTAGTCGTTGAAGTTTTAGGCGCTGAAAGCGTAAAACGAAGCTTAGCTAACGGCGATCGCTAGGATAGAACTTAGTATTGTTTTAAGTTTTGTAAAGCAGTTTGTAGTCTTTCTAGTTAAGTGAAAACTTTTTTAATTCTTGTCTTTAAGTTATTTGTGATCTGAATAGATTTTAAATGTGATTTAGATCGTTGACTTGAGATAACAGTTCCTTTGACCAATTGTTGTTCTTAGAAGCGTTGCGATCGCTAAAACTGTTGCTTCTCAGCATTTATACGGCAGTATTTTTGGTAGGGGTTTTTCCTAGTCAGAGTTATTACTTAGTCTCCGTAATTTCACTTGATAGCCAAAAAGCGCATATCTTTTTTAGACCTGATCAAGGGTATAGTACACGATTAATTTTGGAGTTTAGCTCTCTACAATCCTTGCCTACAGGTACTTGTGAGTCAGATTTCTTGTTAAATTCAATCAACCTGAAGTAGGGGTTATCACCCCCTTTTACAAGAACTCTACATTCCGATATTTTGACAATATTGAAATTTAATAAGCGTCTCAACCTGGTTTTGATAAATGAGATGGATTGAAAACCTAAAAGATCTAACTTGTATAGCCTTAAGCTCTAAATCCAACTTTAGATAGTTGATATTGTTATTTTCTTTAGCTGTAAACCCTAGTTAGAGAAGAAATAATTAATCTCATAGCTATTGGGAAAAGGGCTGGAAAGTTGGGAAAAAACTTCAAGTAAGTCGTGATTTCTTCTATGGCTTTGGTAATTGAAAGCTTGAGATTGAAGTTGCGAATCTTTTACGGGTTTATATTTTAGGTTCGGTTTGAAACTGTCCATTGAGCGGGGGAGTTAAGCCAGGTTCTTACCTCTCTCTGTCAGGGTGTTGCCAGGAATAATGGATCATGTCGCGGGATGCTTTAGTTGTCGGAATTAATGCCTATCAATACTTGCCTAGCCTTAATGCTCCAGCGCGAGATGCCGAGGCGATCGCTCAACAATTGCAAACTTATGGTGAATTCCGAGTTACACGTCTACCAGAAATCGTGGCAACTGACAATGTTTCTGGAACGGTGCAGACGAAAGTGGGTCTCAAAACTCAAGTGACTCTGCGAGAGTTAGAGGCAGCTCTGATTCGACTTTTTAAGCCCAAAGGTAACAACATTCCTCACACGGCCTTGTTTTACTTTTCGGGGCATGGTTTACAAAAAGATGCAGGGATTCAGGAAGGATACTTAGCCCTAGGTGACTCTAATCCAGAGGTAGGGTTTTACGGTTTATCTCTGTTTTGGCTGCGACGACTTCTGCAAGAAAGCCCTGTACGACAGCGCATCATTTGGCTCGACTGCTGCCATAGTGGTGAACTATTCAACATGTTGGAGGCTGATCCCGGGGCTTATGCGGGTACCGATCGCCTATTTATGGCAGCTTCGAGAGAATACGAAACAGCCTATGAGTCGCTCGATAGTGCCTACAGTGTTTTTACCCAAGCAGTCTTAAATGGGCTTGATCCGAAAAGGAATGAGACTGGGGTCGTCACTAATTATTCGCTGACCCATGCGGTGAGCAATGCGCTAAAAACAGAAGTGCAACAACCGCTATTTGAAAACTCTGGTAGCGAGATTATTCTCACGCGTTGTACCAGACCCCCCACAACGATACTCAGCATTAAATCTCAAACGATCTGCCCCTACCGAGGTTTAGAGTTTTTTGATGAATCTCACGCGGAGTATTTTTTTGGTCGCGAAGATTTAACCGATCAACTGATTGACAAGCTACGGCATGGCAAGTTTGTGGCGGTGGTGGGGGCATCGGGTAGCGGTAAATCGTCGCTGCTACGAGCAGGCTTAATCCATGAGTTACGCAAGGGCAATAAGTTTTCGGGGAGCGATCGCTGGCAGATTAAGCTGATTACCCCTGGCGAGCATCCGCTGAGAAGTTTGGCTCATGCGTTCATTGACCCGCAAGCTACAGGTCTGGAGCGGGCCGAGCAGTTGCGCCGAGCCGAAGGCTTCCTCAAAGATGGTGGCTCTGGTCTAGCCCAATTGGCTCAAGCCAGTGCGATCGCCAGCCAAAAGGATACAGAGACTCATAGCTCTGCTAGATCTCGCTTAGTTTTGATCATTGATCAGTTTGAGGAAGTCTTTACCCTGGGTCAGGGGCCACAGTCCGAGCAGGAGCGTTACCGTTTCTTCAACTGCTTGGTTGGGGCATTGCAAGACGCAGGACACTATCTCAGTATTGTGATTGGCCTGCGGGCTGACTTTTTTGGCAAATGCTCCCTCTACAATCAGCTGGCGCAGAAAATTGAGCAAAATCTAGTGACTGTCACTCCGCTGACCTACGAACAAATCAAGGCGACGATTGTGCGTCCGGCCCAAAAAGTTGGGCTGGTCTGTGAGCCTAATTTGATTTACACCATGTTGTTAGATGTGGTAGGTGCGCCAGGGGAGTTGCCCCTGCTCCAGTACACGCTGCTAGAGCTATGGGAGCGGCGACAAGAAGGTGAAAACGGGGAGCCATCTCGCCTAACTCTCAATGCTTACACCGAATTAGGTGGGGTTCGGGGCACCTTGCAAAAACGAGCCACCGAAATTTTCTGTAGTCTTGCTCCAGAAGAACAGCGAGTGGCCCAGCGGATTTTTCTGGCGCTGACTCAATTGGGCGAAGGCACAGAAGATACCCGTCGTCGCATTCTGAAAGCAGAACTGATCAGCCCTCGGTTTCCTGCAGAGCTAGTAGAACAAGTCCTAGAAAAGTTGATAGTTGCCAAGTTGGTCGTGACGAATCAAGTCCCAGCTAGCACCTCCCAGGTGGATGAGACGGGAGCCCCATTGACCCTTCTGCACCCCAATCCACCTCTCTCAACTGCTTTACGGTTTGCCCAAGCTAACCAAGACGCATCTAAACCCTGGACTCGGAATTCCAACGCTGCACTTGGCTCGCTTAGGTCAGCCTACTCAAGCATCACCGGATCGAATTTGCCAGTAGAACGAAACTTGACTAGCGCTAACTCTGCTTGGCCACCCTCTGGCAGCTTAGCTTCAGCCCTATATTACGAAACGGTCGATGTCGCCCATGAAGCGTTGATTCGTAACTGGTCTTTGTTGCGAATGTGGTTAGATGAAAACCGCGAAATGTTACGGCGACAGCGGCGCATTGAACAAGCAACTCGTGAATGGCAACGAGCTGAACAACCCCTAGAGGCGGAGTATTTGCTCCGAGGTGGCCGACTCATTGATGCAGAAGACTTTTTGCACAGCTACCCAGATGAACTGTCTGCTTTAGCGCAACAGTATGTGGCAGTGAGTCAGGAGGAAAGCCATAAGGCGCAAAAGGAGTCCAGGGTTCTGCAAATTGCCGTGCCTTGTGCGCTATTGGTGGCACTGACAGTTTCGTTTAATCAATACCGTACGGCTGTGAGTAATCAAGCCGAGAAAGACTACCAAATTCAAGTAGCCACATCGCGGCAAAGAGCGGCGATCGCCCAAACCATTTTGCAAGAATCAGATGGAGATCCCACTGCTGCCCTGCTGATTAGTCGCTTAGCTGCGGAAGTCGGCAAACCTACCTATGAAGCAGAAGCCAGCTTGAGAGCCGCTTTGCAAAAATTGCAGCTACAAGTTGAACTCCGAGGCCACCAAGGGGCGGTGCATCAGGTCGCCTTTAGCCCCAGTCAAAACCGAATTGCCACCGCCGGAGCAGATGGCACGATTCGCATTTGGTCGCTGCAATCTCAAACTACCGAACGCATCTTGCAATGGGATGGGAGCATCCCTGCTGCCCGCCCCAGCAAGGCAAATCCAGCAGCCTCAGCAACCTCTGCTCCATCCGCGATTACAGCGTTAGCTTTTAGCCCCGACGGTAAGCAGTTGGCAGCGATCGCTAAAGGGACGCGGCAAGTCAGAATTTGGGCGGTTGACTCTGGAGCCCCTGTGTTGCAATTCACAGGATTTACCGGAGAAGTGGGACGAATTGCCTTTAGTCCTCAAGGGCAATGGTTTGCCGCTGCGAGTGCTGACCAAATGGTGCGAGTTTGGCAACTCGAAACTGGGAAATTGCAAATCCAAATCAGACATCAAGGCCCGATTAACAGTATTCAATTTAGCTCCGATGGGCGATCGCTCCTGACGGCCAGTGCGGATGGTAAAGCGCAAATTTGGCAAGTCGTGACTGGGCGAGTGCAGAAAGCGTTACAGCATCCAGGATCGGTGAACCAAGCTGTTTTTAGCCAGGGTGGACAGTGGATTGCTACTGCCTGCGATGATGGTCAGGCCCGCTTGTGGAATGCCAAAACGGGTCAACTGCAACGAGCTTTCTCTCATACAGGGGATGCGCCTCATACAGTGGATGTGGCCAGTGAATTGGAGCGAGGCCCAGTGGCGACAATGCCTCTCGCAAACGCGGTCTCCGGGTCAACAGACAAATCAATCAATAAATCAACAGCTAAACCAGCAGGTAAAAGCGATCGCCCTTGGTCTCACCGATTTAAGCTGTCGCAGGCAACGCCTCATCCAGTACCGCATCAAACGCAGTCGGCCCCCATCATTCAAGTGATTTTCAGCCCCGATGAGAAATTGCTGGCGACGGCTGATCCCAGCCAGCAAGTGCGACTTTGGAACCTCCGTTCTGGACAGGCAGCAACCAAGTTAGTGCCTGCTCAAGACCAACCCACCATGATTCGCTATGCAGGGCCAGAGCCGATTACCTTTAGCCCGGATGGCGACTATATTCTGACGACGACTCGGAATCAGGTTGGCGATCGCACTACGGCTTATACCGCACATTTGTGGGATGTCTATACCGGACGAGAAGTGAGCGTATTGCGAGGGCATCAAGGCGCGATTGGTGCGGCGCAGTTTAGTCCGGATGGCGCTTATATTGCCACAGCGAGTGAGGATAGTGTCGTGCGCCTGTGGGCTACCCAACCCGGCGGCGAACTGCCGACTCTAGCCATGCCAGAAGCACCGATTCAGTGGGCCACGTTTCTACAACCCTCAATACCCAACGTGAAAAATGGGATACTGAGCGCTCAAGCTGAGCCACGCGGAACCTTGGAACTATTGTGGTCGTTGCCTTCGCGGTTAAACTCTCGCCTGACAAATGCAGCTTTTTCTCCCGATGTTCAGTCTGGTTTCAATCGTAATCCTGCCAGCTCGACCTCAATCGTTCCTAACTTGCTCAGTCGGATGGTGACGGCTAGCGCCGAAGGCAGCTTACAAGCTTGGCATCTGTCTGGCAACCCCATCACGGGACATGCTTTGAAAACAACGAGTGAGGAGCGATTTGGGGTGTCAATCACCAACCAGGCAACTCAATCTCAGATGCAATTGGCCCAGACTTTGTTGAGCCGCTTTGCCTCTGGGGCAACTTTAAGTGCTCTGGCTCTGAGCCCTGATGGTCAAACTTTGGCGGTGGCTAAGAGTGATGGTTGGATTGAAATTTTGCAGATGCCAGGTGACCAGAACCCGCGATTGTTAAGACGGTTTCAAAGTTTAGAGGCGTTAAAGGCCCAGGTGGATGCCAAAGCAATCGCTAATAGACCTGTGGCGATCCGACAAATGAGTTTTAGCCCAGACAGCCAGAAACTGTTGGGGCTGGGGGACGATTTAACAGTGCGGTTATGGGATGTCGTTTCAGGGCAACAGTTGCAGCGTTTGCAGGGGCATCATGCCACCATTGAGCAGGCACACTTTAGTTCCGACAATCAACGAGTAATCACCGCAAGTTGGGACCGCACCGCCCGCATTTGGGATGTGGCATCGGGGAGATTAGTCCGTTTGCTGCCGCACCAAGACGTAGTCAGTAGTGCCTTTTTTAGCCCGGACAATCAACTGGTTGTGACCGCAAGCTGGGATGGTACAGCCAGAGTGTTTGACGCTGCTACGGGAACACTGCGGGTCATTCTCACAGGGCATCGTGGTCCTGTGTTAGACGCTGAGTTTAGTCCAGATGGGCGATCGCTCGTGACGGCCAGTGCGGATGGTACGGCTCGCCTGTGGGAGACCCAAACGGGCACTGAACAAGCTCAACTGCGGCCCTCTGGCACTAGCAGCGAACCCGTCCGGGTGCGTCGAGCCTTCTTTAGCCCTGATGGCCAGTACGTTGCGACCTTAGGCGACGATGGCAAAGTGAGGCTGTGGGCTGCAACTTGGGACATTCTACTCAAGTTGGCTCGCGATCGCACCTTGCGCCAACTAACACCTGAAGAGTGTATTCGCTACTTACGCCTTGGCTCCACCGATTGCCCAGCGCTCTCAATTCCAGAAGCAGATGTTCAAGAAGTTAAAGGAACAGCACCCAAGGGGGCGATCGCCGTTCAAAGCCCTAACTAAATCAGGCTAAATCAGGAACCTCTGCGGGAGAACCCAGTATTCCCTTGGCAAATTGAGTATGCTGATAGTAAAACTTAAGGGTCAAACTAATCGGATTTGAAGTTTGAATGCTTCAATGATTCGTGGATCAAACTTCATGCTTCAATTTGCGTAGGGCAGGTAAAGGTAAGCAACGTGGCACAGGCTTCATCTCGATGGCAGCAACTCTTCAACGAAATGCAGGCGTCTCTGCCAGAGTTTCCAGTTGCAGCGTTGAAGCAGCTGTTCTGGCTCGGCTCTGGGGATCAAGGGTCTAGAAGTTGGCTGTGGGGTATGGCAGTAATGACCGTGCTGCTAATTTGGCACTGGAAATTACTGTTTGCTCTAGGGATCGGCCTTTTAATTATGATCCTCACTGACTCTCTGCAAGCGGGAAATTGGCAAATTCCTTGGGCCGAACTGCGTCGCAGGTTGGGTGGGGCAAAGCAGCGTTTTGCTTTGGCAGTAGCGAGCGGAAGCATTGCCACTCTGAGCACTTATATCTCGCTAGCCATTTGGAGCGAGGCCAAGAGCTTTTGGAGCGCCACAGGAGCTATCTGCCAGGGCTTAGGTACATTGATGGTTTTGGTGCTGTTGGTTGGGCACTTGCTAGATCATCACAGGGAACCAGCAACCACTCGGTTTGACCAGCTGGTGAGTGATTTAACTGATTCAGATGCGCTGAAGCGCTTGATCGCGGTGCGTCAGCTAACCCAAGTGGTCACCACTCCAGGGGCCGATCGTGCCCAGCGGCGAGCAGTGGTTGATTATCTCCGGTTGTTGCTGAGTCGAGAGTCAGAACCTGTCGTGCGTAATGCCGTGCTCGTTAGTTTACAAGCCTTAGACAAAGCTCACCGCATGACCCAGGCTCAACTACCTGCAGCCTCTGCCGCCACTATTATTGCCCCCGCTATTGCCCCCACTGTGAAGTATGCTACAGCGCGAGTCCGACGACCGATCGTTAAAGTAAAGTTGTAGTGAGTTTGTGTTAGCTTAAATTTAGCCTATAATAGACTCAGAAGATTACAAGCCAATCTCAGTACTAATTATTCATCCACCGTTGGTCATTTGCCTCTGGGTTCAAAGATCTCAGAATTGCGATCGCCATTTTGGCTGGTGGGTGTTAGATTCGGATAGAATTACTCCGCCTCTCTGCCGCGATTGCACATTCAGTGCTTGAGGTCGTGAGTAAGATCAACGAGGGTACCTGAGTGAGCATCAGATAGGCTAAGGGCACGAAGTATGCAAAATGAAGTGGCAGTCTCAAAACCCATTCGCTCCCTAGACGATGCCTTAAACCGTTGCCAGGTTTTAGGAATGCGTCTGAGTCGTCAACGTCGCTTCATTTTAGAGTTGCTGTGGCAGGCTCAGGAGCACTTGTCGGCTAGGGAAATCTATGACCGTCTCAATCGTCAGGGTAAGGCGATCGGGCACACATCGGTTTATCAAAACTTAGAAGCGCTTTCGGCCCAGGGCATTATTGAATGTATTGAGCGCTCCGATGGCCGTCTTTATGGCAATATCAGCGATTCTCACAGTCATGTGAATTGCTTGGATACAAATCAGATTTTAGATATTCATATCGAGCTACCTGAAGACATCATTCGGCAGATTGAAGCCCAAGTTGGGGTCAAAATCACCGATTATCGGATTGATTTCTTTGGTTATCGTGGCACTGAAGCGGTTGCCACTCAAGCCTCCTGATTCTCACTTGATTTTCAATAGCTCTTTGTAGATTAGCTTAGGAACGCTGGCAGGCTTTGCAGAAAGGTCTGTCCTGATTGCTCTGGTCTAGTAAGGCTGTCTCATCATCACTTTTACACCGAGAAAGGATCTAGAAGAAAAGGGTTCTCTCTCGGTGCTTCCTATGAGCAGATTTGCTCTCGCTAGCTGAACTCCACTGAGGCGATTACTCGCTCCTAGCTTGATAGTATGGGTGCCAAATTGGGTTAATTGAAAGAGTCAAGCTTCGCGATCGCTAGGAGCAGCTTCTACAATTCAAGGAGGCAATCGGAATAGATGAACTAATGATTCGATTTCGGTTGCAGGGAGGTCAAAATGCTTAAAGTTAGAGTTAATGAAGCCTGTCGGGTGACACTCCTACAGCTCGCTCACCTTTTAGTAAGGCAGGGGCAAAAGTTTATGTAGCGTAATATTTCTATGGCTTATCCCATTTTTGACGACTTTTGACTTCAATGATCCGGATACCTGCTTTATAACTAGGGTATTGGATTAGATTGCCTGTACGCAGGCCAGTTTGACTGCTATTCTTCGCTCCTCACTACATCTTGACCGTTCTCCTGTATCGATTTCACCTCTGGCAAAAGTTGTAGGTGTTACAGGAGATTCCTTAGGTAATCGTAAAATAGCCGCAATCATGGCGAGAAGACAATTCTACCGATTCCGTATTCAAGCTGGGCCTCAGTTCCGACCTTGGCACCGGGGGCGTCAACCTAGCTCGCAGCCAAAAACTGAATTGGCAGAAATTTTGAGTGAGGAGAGAGGAGCCAGGAGTGAGAAGTTGAAACCAGAATCTAAGCCTCCAGAGGATGCCACGATCGCCGCTCAGGGGGTTGAAGCACCTATTCCACCTGACTCTCCTCGGCCTGAAAGGACTCGTCTCTCCGAGGTCATCGCTTCTGTTGGCTTTGCTGCTAGACGGGATGTAGAGATGCCTGAAGCTAGAGGAGAAGCAGTCCCCCCAGAAACGAGTCCCCCATTGCCCGAAGCTCCGTCTCCGGATGCTCCACCAGAAACTCCTCGGAAGCGGGGGTGGGGCTGGTCTCTGCTGTGGTTAAGTGTGGTTTTGGTTTGTAGCGGTACGGGGGCAATGGCACTGGTATGGATGACCATGCTGCCTCCTCCCCCCAATTGCGAGCAAATTTCTCCTTTGGCTGCCGATGCGGAACGATTGTACTGTGCCCAACAAGCAGCTCAATCTGGCGAAGTAAAGCAGTTGATTGCCAGTATCGACTTGGTGAAGCACTGGTCCCCCGAGCATCCACTTTATAGCAGCGCTCAAAGCTCCTTAGCGGACTGGTCCCGTGGCCTACTCGCGATCGCCAACCAGAAGATCGCTCAGAATCAGTTAGAAGCAGCCGTACAGATTGCCCAAAAAATTCCCTCCAGTAGCCCGCTCTATGCCGACGCTCAGGCAGAAATCTCCGCTTGGAAACAAGACTGGAACCGAGGAGAAGGAATTTATCGCCAAGCTCAAGCGGCTCTTAAAGCCCAGAAGTGGCAAGACGCTTGGAAACACTCTCAGACTCTGTCCAGTCTAGCGAACGACCATTGGCGGCAACGAGCCACGGGTCTGAGGCAACAGATTGCGGTCGAGAGATTGGCTCGGCAACAGTTGCAGCGAGCGCAAAACTTGGCGCAGACGAATACTCCAGAAGATTTAGAACAGGCGATCGCGTTGTTGCAGAAGGTGACGCCCAAAACCTACGCTCAGGCAGAAGCGGAAACCGAGAAAACTAATTGGAGCCGAGCCTTACTCAAGCTAGCGGCGGCGCAACTCCAACAACAGCAGTGGGATACTGCGATCGCCATTGCAGGTAGAGTGCCGAAAGGTGGGCCAGCCATTGCAGAAGCTCAAGACGTGATTCGCCTCAGTCGAGCTTACCAAGCAGCGGCATTGGGTAAAATTCCAGGCAAACCGCTACACGAACAACTGTGGAGCTTGGTGACGGCGCTGGAAGTATTACGGCAAATTGACCCAGAGCGTCCCCTCTATAAGACCGCGCAAGCTCAGAGACAGCGTTGGGAAATGCAACGACAAGACTTGATCAATTTGCAATTTGCCCATACCTTAGCCAACTTAGGGCAAGTGCCAGCGTTGAAACTGGCGATTGATCAAGCCAAGTTAGTAGCTCCCGGTCGCCCACAGCGATTGCAGGCCCAAACCTGGATCGCCCATTGGCAAAAAGAAATTCAGCGCGTAGAAGATCGGCCTTATCTCGCTCAAGCTCAGGAGTTGGCTAAAGCGGGAACCGTGAGTAGCTTGCGGCAAGCGATCGCAGCGGCTAGCCAAATTGCTCAAGGTCGAGCCTTACGGATTGAGGGTCAAACCGCGATCGCCAGTTGGCAGCGCCAAATTCAGGTTGTTGAAGACCAACCCATCTTAGATGAAGCCCGAACCTTAGCGACACAAGGAAATCTGAATAAAGCCATTGAAGTGGCAGGCAAAATTCGTTCGGGGCGAGCTTTGCATGAGGAAGCTCAGGGTGCAGTTAGTGATTGGGTGGCGCAAATCCAGATTGCAGAAGACAGACCGATTTTGAATGATGCTTATGCCTTAGCAAGCCAAGGGAATTTGAGCCAAGCGATTAATCTAGCGTCACAAATTGGTTATGGTCGAGCCCTCTCTGGAGAAGCTCAAGGCGCGATCGCTAACTGGACTGCTGAGCGAGACGCGATTATAGCTGCTCGTGAAGCTGAAGCCCGACAAGCCGCCGCTCAAAGTGAGCCTCCTAGTGAGCCTCCCGCACAACCAGAAAATTCTGTCCCAACGGATGAAGCTTTAGAGCCTGCGGTTCCCCCTGAGGATAGCGCCCCCCCAGTCGATTCTGGAGAACCTGCTCCACCTATAGACTCTGCTCCCGCCAATTAAACGCTCGGAAGTCACCTAAGTATGCTAGCGTCAATCTTGGATTCGGCCATTGGGAGCGTGGGGCGCTCAAAAGCGCGATGACAGAATTGCTAGTGAAGTTGCTACTCATTGATGACGATTTGGTGTTCCGGCTGGGATTGCGTACTTGGCTGGAGCAGTTTCCTGATCTGCAAGTGGTTGGTGAAGCAGAGACAAGCACAGCCGCACTAGAGATTTTGGCAGCGTCTCCCCCCCCAGATCTCGCGTCAGCCGTATTTGAGCCAACCAATCTACCGCCACCCGATCCCCAAAAACCGTTGTCAGATAGCCCAACGGTAAACCTGATCATTCTGAATTTGGGGTTAGAGGAGGCCGCAGCACCAAAGGTAGAAAGCCAAAGTTCATCAGTAGGGTTGCAACTCTGCCAAGTCCTAAAACAACAGCATCCGCAAATTCCGATTCTGCTTTTCAGTGCCTCCCAGCCCGATGCAATGGTGGCCGCAGCCCGACAAATCGGCGTAGAAGGATATTGCACCAAAGGAACGAAAGCCTCAGAATTATTGACCGCTATCCGTCAGGTAGCGACGGGGCAACCTTACTGGCCAGCCGAGCTTGCAACTGAGGCGATCGCAGCTGAACCTCTTGGCGTATCAACCAGCGATCGCACCTCTGCACCCATCCCTACTCCCCTCAATCCCCTGCTGAGCCTTTGGCAAAGTCAACGCTTAGCAGGCTTACAGCAAATTGATTTAGCTTTGGCAGAAGTCACGGCCCAACTGCGAAGACCCGGATTGCCCGTCCTCGATCGCGCCGTTTTAGCTGGACGGTGGCGAGAACTGCGAGCGGCTCGCTGGCTTGTGAATCGGCTGCTAGCTCCGGCAGATCGTCCCTCAGCCTCACCACGCGATCGCCCATTGGTTTCTACATCAGCCCGATTTGCTGCCAGCGCTCGCCGTCTCGCCCAGCCTGTAGCCTCTAGGTTGCCAGCCTCTGGGTTGCCAGCATCTAACTCACTGCCACCGACCCGCTCCAATCTCGTAGCCAGTTCATCTTCTGCATCAGAATTGGCAGTGCGACCTTTGCAATCGCGGCTGTTCGATCGCACCGTGAGCAAGCTGCAATCTCCTCTACAAAATCTCACGAATCATCCTTTGGAAATCGATATTCTGCGGGAGGAAAAGAAGCGAGAACTGCTCTACATCATTCTACGTAAATTGGAAGAAACGCTAGATGAACTGCGATTTGCCCAGGTGCAACCCGCACAATTGCTAGAGAAACACACTGCAATTATTCGAGATTTGTGGGTAGCAACAACCACGGATTTTTTTGGTAAATACTATACGTTGCGGTTGGGATCGCTGAATTTAGAAGTTGTGAGCGTTCTGCTGCAAGATGCGCCAACCGTTCAAAGTGAGATGCTTAATCGAATTCCTCTCAGCTTAGAACTATTTGCCTATTTACTGTTTCAGACACCGTTGGTTGTGGATAATGTGGCTTATGCCGCTGATACCCCTGAAGCCTTAGCACGAGCGGAATGCTTGCTGCAAAATTTATTGGTTCAAGTCGCCACCTCGGTCATGCAACCGCTGCTAAATCGCTTTGCTGATGTAGAGGCAATCAAGCAGGCTTTTTACGATCGCCGTCTCATTTCTACTCGTGAAATTGAGCGATTTAGAAATAGTTTGTCTTGGAAATATCGACTGGAAAAGTTTGTGGATGAACCAAAAGCAATTTTTGAAAGTCAATATGAATTGTTGGTTTTAGATAGTCGAGGAATTGCTAAAATCTCAATTTATGCACCTCGCAACCAAGAACTCAGAGAACTGTCAGGTTTGCAACTTGCGGTCACGTTGGTACTAGAAACTAGAGATGCGATCGCGCCCCGGTTTCGCTCTGCGATCGCGTTTTTTGGCAGTGGTTTAGTTTACGTCCTCACTGAAGTGGTAGGGCGAGGGATTGGGTTAGTGGGTCGCGGCATCTTGCAGGGCATTGGCAGCGCTTGGCAAGACACCACCAAGTTTGGTAAAAACGGTGAGCGTCCTAAACAATAACGGCAGGGCTTCAGCGTGATCTGGCGTAATGACCTACTAATTCCGCCGCCGCTAGGATATGTCCATTCATCGCTGCTTCCAATTGCGCTTTGGTGATTCCTGGCTGCAAGGATAAGGTGCGATCGAGCGCGTAGAGCTTGAAGACATAGTGGTGAGTGCCATTAGGCGGGCAGGGGCCTCCGTACCCTAGATTGCCAAAGTCATTTTTACCGTGGGTGCCGCCTTTGAGGAGCGTGGCTTGGGGAGCAATGCCTTCAGCTATTTGGAGAGTTTCTGGTGGCAAGTCATAAACCACCCAATGCACAAAGATGCCGACTGGGGCATCAGGATCATCCACAATCAACGCCAAACTTTCCGTTTCGGCTGGCGGTGCGTCCCAACTCAAAGGCGGAGAAATATTGGCACCGTCGCAGGTGTACTTCGCGGGAATTAAGCTATCAGCCTCAAACGCAGAACTTTCAAGTTTCATAGGGTTCATCCAGTGCCTTTTCCCTGGATGATAAATCGCGATCGCTAAAGCGGCTAATAGAAGATAAAAAGCTTAGCGATCGCGTTTGCTGGTGTCCACCTAGGCGCTAAAGTTTAAGCGCTAAAGTATTTCGCCTCTGGATGGTAGGCAATCATCGCTGTGGTCGATTGCTCTGGATAGAGTTGTTCGCTTTCGTCCATGTGTAAATGGATGCGATCGCTGCCTAACAAGTCCAGCAATTTGTACTGATCTTGCATGTTGGGGCAGGCGGGATAGCCGAAGCTGTACCGGGAGCCACGATAACGTTGGG
Source organism: Trichocoleus desertorum ATA4-8-CV12 (assembly GCA_019358975.1). Classification (NCBI taxonomy): domain Bacteria; kingdom Bacillati; phylum Cyanobacteriota; class Cyanophyceae; order Leptolyngbyales; family Trichocoleusaceae; genus Trichocoleus; species Trichocoleus desertorum. The sequence continues at coordinate 16,338 of JAHHIL010000046.1, read as the reverse complement.
CCAAAATATCCCGGATGTTTTCGGGATCTTCGTTGCCAAACCCCAATTCGCGACGAATCCGAGCATGAAGCCACTCGGCCAAAGCTTCGGCCATCTGCACTGCTAACCCGTGGAAATAGAGATAGTCGGTGTAGTTGTGCGCTTCAAACAGCTTTTTGGCATACTCCGTGGCAATCTCGCCCATCGTCACCGCTTGCATGGGAAAAACATCAATATGCCCAGATTCCTTCGGTGCAAAGAAATCGGCAATACAGAAGCGGCGCAGCGATCGCTGACGAGGAAACTTAAAAGTCGCGATCGGATCTTGAGGAGAACTATTGGTGCCGACAGCAGGATCATATAGATGGAGAGAGTTTCCTTCCGCCTGACAAGGAAAGTATCCATAGATGGCTTGGGGATGGAGTAGTTTCTCCTCGACAATCTTCTGTTTCCACTGCTCTAGAACCGGATAGACCTTCTCCTGCAAGAACGCATCATACTCTTCACGAGATTGCTCTCTGGGCTTACGGAACTGCCACTGTCCGGCGATTAGCGCTTGTAGATCGAGATATCCAAACAGCTCCTCCATTGAGATATCCTCAGGCTGCAAAACTTGCGTGCCCCAGAAAGGAGATGTAGGACGAGGGATATCACTGGCGATCGCTTCTGAACGCTGAGTATCTTCTTCGGAAGGATGAAGGATGAGGGATGAGGGATGAAGGGTATCGTCTGTAGCGTCTGATCGTTCATTTTCAGCCACCTCTTCTAATTCATCCTTCCTCCTTCCTCCTTCATCCTTCAAAAACCCTAGGCGATCGTCCCATTCACCCGCAGTCTTAGCAGGCATGAGTTTATCCATGAAGTGGAGATCGGAGAAGGCATCTTTGCCGTAGATCACTTGGCCTTTATAGGTGCGGCGGCAATCTTCGTTGACGAACTTGGGCGTGAGTGCTGCGCCACCGAGAATCACTGGCACCGTAATACCGCGTTCGTTAAATATCTCCAAGTTCTCTTTCATGAATGCGGTGGATTTTACCAACAGACCGCTCATGGCGATACAGTCGGCTTGATGTTTCTCGTAAGCTTCGATGATGTTATCTACAGGTTGCTTAATGCCGATGTTGACGACTTTGTAGCCGTTGTTGGTGAGGATGATATCTACCAAGTTCTTGCCGATGTCATGCACATCTCCTTTTACCGTTGCGATCACCACTGTGCCTTTGGCCTGCCCAGATTCTTCCTTCTCCATGAATGGTTCTAAATGGGCGACTGCGGCTTTCATGGTTTCGGCAGATTGCAACACGAAAGGAAGCTGCATTTGCCCAGAACCGAATAGTTCCCCGACGACTTTCATGCCATCCAGCAAGAAGGTGTTGACGATCTCTAAAGGAGGATACTTCTCCAGCGCTTTGGTGAGTTGTTCCTCTAAGCCAATTCGTTCACCATCAATGATGTGGCGCTTTAGACGTTCTTCGACTGGGAGTTTGTCGTCTTCCGAGCGATCGCGCTTAGTGGTCTTCCCTTCAAACAGTGTCGTCAGTTCGCCCAGCGGATCATAAACACAGACATCTCCCTCAAACTGTCGCTCGTCGTAAATTAGCTTGCGGCAGACTTCTTGGTGTTCTGGTTCGATCTTCGCCAATGGCAAAATCTTGTTGGGACTCACGATCGCGGCATCCATCCCTGCCTCCATCGCCGCATGCAAGAACATGGAGTTCAGTACAACGCGGGCTGCTGGATTGAGACCGAAGGAGACGTTGGAGACTCCCAGAATCATGTGGCAACCAGGCAATTCAGCCCGAATCCGCCGGATGGCTTCAATGGTAGCTTTGCCGTTGGCGCGGTCTTCCTCAATTCCAGTGGAGATCGGCAAGGCGAGAGGGTCAAAGAAGATCTCGTGAGCAGGAATGCCGTATTCCACCGCAGCTCGGTAGGCGCGTTGGGCGATCGCGAATTTCCTCTCAGCGGATCGGGCCATCCCCTCTTCATCAATGGTGCCGACAACCACACCAGCCCCATATTCCTTCGCCAGTTCTAACACCTTGTAGAATCGATCTTCACCGTCTTCATAGTTGGTGGAGTTAAGTAGGCACTTGCCACCCGCCACTTTCAGCCCTGCCTCCATCTTTTCCCACTCGGTGGAGTCGAGCATCAGCGGCAGCGTCACGTTAGTCACGAGGCGCGACACCAGTTCCCGCATATCTCGCACACCATCGCGCCCCACATAATCGACGTTGACATCGAGAATATGGGCACCTTCGCGCACCTGAGCTTTCGCCAACGACACTAATCCGTCCCAATCTTCCGCGTTGAGCAAGTCGCGGCACTTCTTAGAACCACTGGCGTTGAGACGTTCGCCCACAATCAAGAACGAATTGTCTTGCTCGTAGGGTTGAGCGCTGTAGATCGAAGCCGCAGAAGGCACGTAATGGATCGGTGCCCGACCAGTAGCCTCAGTAGAAAGGCGCACCTCACGAGATTTCGGGGTGAGGGTTTGGGAAACTTCGGCCAACTGCTGAATGTGATCGGGACGAGTCCCGCAACAACCGCCAATCACCTGCACGCCCCAATCTTCAATAAACCGCAGCAATGACATCCGCAGTTCCATCGGCGTCAGCTTGTAGTGGGCATGACCGCCAATGTTTTCGGGCAGACCTGCGTTGGGGATACAAGAGACCACAAACGGCGAATATTCGCACAAATACTTGATATGCTCGGCCATGCGATCGGGACCCGTGGCACAGTTGAGACCCAGAATATCGATCGGGTAAGGCTCCAGAATCGACAGCACTGCACTAATATCAGAGCCGATGAGCATCGTGCCTTGGACTTCCATCGTCACCGAAACCATCAGCGGACGGCGATCGCCCCTTTTCTCAAACACGGACTCCACCGCATTCAGTGCCGCCTTAATTTGCAGTACGTCCTGGCAGGTTTCGATAATGAACAAATCTACCCCACCATCAAACAGCCCTTCAGCTTGCTCAGCAAAAGCCGCTTTTAAGGTGTCGTAGTCGATGTTGCCCAGCGTCGGCAGCTTGGTTCCTGGCCCCATCGAACCCGCCACAAAGCGGGGCTTTTCAGGTGTGGAAAACTCAGCCGCTACACTTTTTGCCAGTTCAGCCGCAGCTTTGTTGAGGTAATAAGCTTTGTCTGCTAAATCGTATTCGGCCAACACAAACGAGCTAGCGCCAAATGTATCGGTCTCAATCACATCGGCTCCTGCAATCAGGAAGTCGCGATGCACCTTGGCAACAGCTTCTGGCTTGGTGTGGATTAAATACTCATTGCACCCTTCGTACTCTGGGCCACCAAAGTCCTCAGCAGTTAGGTTCTGGGTTTGCAGCGATGTACCCATTGCCCCATCAAACACAAGAACAGGGCGATTGGGACTGTGAAGACGCGCGAGGAAGGGGCTAGTCATAGCAATACAGAGCGATGGTTCTTAAATAATGATCCAGTAAGCTCTAGATTACCAACCCTGCTCGGTATCTGGGGAGTTTTTATAAATTGAGGGGCGCGATCGCTTATCTCAAAAAACTAAGTGCTTTGACGCTGAGCAATTTGAATGAGTAGCCGCAACGCTTCGTTAACTGCCTCAGAAGTGGGGAATGCCTGAGCAACATCAGGATCTAGCAATACCAAATTAGTCCCTGCTTGATACCGCTCTGCATATTTACCTCGTACACCTCCCTGAAGCTGAGAAAAATCGTATTCAGGGCGCAACTCATCTTCTAGTTCGTGGTCAGTTTCCTTCCTCATAAAATCTCTACTCTTGTATGTCGCGCGTGCACTGATGATAAGGATGCGATCGCCTCGATCGGTATGAGCTACAACCAGCAATCGGCCCAATCGAGATAATCCTTCTAATCAGCTTAAGCGATCGCACTTGGCCAAAACTGAGGAGGAGCGATCGCAGTTATTTACTCACAATAGAACTTACTTGCACTGCCACATCTGGAAAGCTAACTGGATGAATCGCACCGTCGGTGAGGGTAGACTTTGACGCATATTCATCATCCTGGGGATCGCGAAATACGATCAGTTGCCTCTTTTTAAGGTTTACGACCCAATATTCAGGAATCTCAACTTCAGCGTAGACCTTACTTTTTAATGTTGTTCTAGAGCGGCCAACATTTGTTGAAAGGATTGCTTCATGGCAGTGGCCGTTTCGTCATCCATATAAGCGCCAAAATACTCAGCAATTCCTTCGGCATAAATGGGCCACATTTTCTGCTGCATTGCTAATCCTGCTTCGGTCAGGACAGCAAATGTGCCTCGGCGATCGCTAGGGCAAGGTTGGCGGCGCAACAAGCCAGCTTTCTCCAAGCGATCGACCAAGCGAGTCAAGTTGCTACGACTCAACAGTACCCGGTCTGCCAGTTCACTCAGACGCAAGCGATGTTCCGGTGCTTCTTTGAGCGTGTAAATCACGTCATACCATTCCACAGAGGGCAGACCTGCCTCAGCCATTTTTTCTTCCAGACGATCGAGCAATTTAACGTGGGCGGTTAGAAACAGCCGCCACAGAGAGTTGCGTAAATTATCAAGCTTAGGTGGAGTACTCATACCTCTAGTATCCAAGAAAGTAGTTGCACTTTCAACTAAACGATGTTATCTTGAATTTAGTTGCAAATGCAATAAACAAAAACGCAACTATTTCAACTGAAACTAAAAATATTTACTTCCATAGCCCAAGGCGCAGAGCATTCTACGTAGGCTATCCCTCTTCATTTCCATCCTCACAATTACAGGAGTTACAACCATGAGTACTGCTCTTAACACCGATCTCAAAGCAGCTTTCGCAGACATCCATGATCTCGTTCTACAAGGGAAGGCAATGGAAGCCTTTGAGAAATACTATGGCGAGAATGTGGTGATGCAAGAAAACGAGAACCCAGCGACAGTGGGCAAGGATGCTAACCGCGAAAGAGAGCTAGACTTTTTTGCCAAGATTACGGAGTTCCGAGGGATTGCCCTAAAGAGCGTGGCCTTTGGTGAAGATGTGATCATCTCTGAGTGGTCTGCGGACTACACCCACCAAGATTGGGGCAAACGCACCTACGACCAAGTTTCAGTACAGAAGTGGCAAGACGGCAAAGTTGTCCACGAACGGTTTTATTACGGTTCCTAGTTTCTCCAAATGAGGTGAAAGAGCGATCGCCTGGAGTTAAAGCCTAGCGATCGCTCCACTGATATCCCACAGTTGAGCTAATACTCTGTGCTAGAATCCGTCCATGCCTCAAGTAGACGCTATTAAAGAGACAAATAATGGTGAACCTGAGCCACTTGCAGACCATAGTGTTTTAAGCTGGGCCAGTCACCGCAGTATTCTCAGCATTGCCAGTAGCGGAAGCATTTTGAGCATTGGCAGTGCTGGAAGCATTTTAAGTATTGGCAGCACTGGCAGTATTTTGAGTGTAGGAAGTGCGGGTAGTATCCTGGGTTGTTTCAGTGCCGGAAGCATTCTCTCTGTCCTCAGCATCACCAGCATTTTGGGTGTGTTGCAATTTAACTTTGGTGGTTTCTTTAAGTAATTCACTATCAAGAGCTATTGATGAGGCGTTGTACGCCGCTGTAACCACTCTACAAACGCCTCGATTAACGTCAGAAAACGCATTATGCTAAGCGCTGATACAGTTCAGCATTCTTTGTCAGCACATAGTTGGCTGCGTCAACAAATTCGCTCTTTTGAGAATTTAGCCAATCTTCCAAGCTTGCCTTCACTAGAACTTCAAGGGCAATTCCATGCACGGTTGCTAAGTCTTGTAGCTTTTGCAATTGGCTGTCTGAAAGGTCAATCGTGATAGAAGCCACGGCGATCGCTCTCCTAGGTTTTTGAGTAGAGTTTAACATTCACACCTGAACGATAACCTCGTCACGCAGCCTCAATTCAGAAACGCAGTCAGCCATCGTTCTGATCAGTGGTTGCCAATACCTTTACATCTTATCCAAGCAGCTTCGGTCAATCCGCTGCAGCAAAGTTGTTGTACTGCAAAACCGCCTGCACTCAATAAGCACGAACTGAGATGTAAATCTAATCCTCATCTTCCACCCAAAGACATCCTACTCGTGATTTGCCAATGACAAGAATTCCTGTATCAAATGTCGCGGCTGTAGCTGGATTCCAACCGTGACTGACCTCCTCAGAATAGTAGTCACCATTGGTGTAGTACTCAGCATTTTCTTCATCAAAACAGTCAAGAAACTGGTTTACTAATGCTTGTGCTTCTGTCTCAGTCATGATTTCTGCATCATATGCTAGGTCACGATGAAGAACACGTTTAGCAACTGCCTCTGCTTGAGCTTTACTAATCTCCTGGTATGTGTCAGGCGTAAAAACCAATCCGAATTTTGGAACAATTTCAGTGAGAGGCGTCGGCTCTACTTCGATAATGTGACAGTGTGTAACTCCACAATCACGAGCAGCATTGATTTCATCACAAATGTTTATTTTCACTATCTAATCTCACTCTGCTTTTGCCAGTCGTCCCAGCACTAACTGGGCTAATTCAAGAAGTATTTTTGGAGTAGCGATCGCGCTATCCTAGTATCTCTAAGTGAATTCATACTCTCAACTGGGAAACGAACCCGTTGTACAGTTTCAAAATGGGAATGAAGTAAGGTAACGACCAAGTTCACCCACTGGAGGAAGCGTAGCGGAGGAAGCGAGGAAAAGCGAAGGGCGCGAAACTGTAGGCGATCGGGTGCAGCGCCTTGTTGTGTGGATGTTGGTCGGTTGAAGGATGTATCCTTAATCTTATGCCTACAAATCCTCTTGTCGAAGTTTTTGGTTATAACGCTACAGATATGTCGCTGGAAGCTGTAAGACACCGCGAGGGAAGATTGTGCCCGTTTCATAACTCGTCCGGGTTAAACTGCACCAAAGACAGCAAGACTGATCCGTTAGGGGTTTGCACCGTTTCCCATAAAGGTGCACCAGCTATCACTTGCCCAGTGCGGTTTCGGCAGGATATGTTAATTGTTACCGACGCAGCTCGCTTCTTCTTCCCGCCAAATACGCGATATTTAGCACTCACCGAAGTTCGATTGAATGACAAAAACGGAAAATCGGCGGGCAACATTGATATGGTTCTGGTTGCACTGGATGATAACGACGAAATCGCTGATTTTGGTGCGCTCGAAGTTCAAGCCGTTTATGTTTCAGGGAATGTAAAGAAGCCTTTCAAACACTATATGAGCGACCCTGAGGCTCACGCAAATATGGAATGGCCAGCACTTGGCTATCCTAAACCTGATTATTTATCTTCGTCGCGCAAACGCCTCGCACCGCAGTTGATTTTCAAAGGTGGTATCCTCAATAACTGGGGCAAGAAAATGGCGGTTGCAGTTCATACTCCATTTTTTGAGCAGCTACCAACATTGCCCGAAGTTTCCCCAGCCAGCGCAGAAATAGCTTGGCTGACTTACGATTTGAACTTGGATGCAGTAAATAATCGTTACAGGTTGGAATCTACAAGGACATATTACACGAGCTTTCGAGAGGCTCTTAGTGCAATTACCATTGCTGATGCTGGAGACGTGAACACATTTATAAAAACATTGGCAGAAAGAATTAAGCGCGGCAAAATCATGGGTACACCGCCAGCATCAGAGTTGCCGCCAGATGTAGAACCTCCACTTGGATTGATAGAAGAGCAAGACGCCGACACGGAGGGATTTTAATGCAATCTACATTGTTTGGCGAAGTAACGGCTAAAGTTGCAAACCAGGTTGTGAATGTAGCGAGCGTACCGCAACGTAGTCCCTTCCGGTACCCCGGTGGCAAAACGTGGCTTGTTCCTCGTTTGCGCCGATGGCTTGAAAGCCAGCCAGAAAAACCACGCGAATTCATTGAGCCTTTCACAGGCGGCGGCATTGCCAGTTTGACAACAGCTTTTGAGGGTCGTGCTGAATGGGTAACAATGGTGGAATGCGATGAGCAGGTAGCAGCCGTTTGGCGTGTAATTCTGCAACAACCAGGTGGCGGCGAATGGCTCGCTGACCGGATTATAAATTTCGATTTAACACCGGATAATGCACATGCAGTACTCTGTAAACCTGAACCGACTTTACTCGAAATAGCATTTCGCACATTGTTGAAAAATCGTATCAATCATGGTGGCATTTTAGCGTCTGGCGTTGGCATTCTAAAACACGGTGAGAATGGGAAAGGTATCAAATCACGCTGGTATCCTGAAACATTACGAAATCGTATTCTCGATATTGTAAATCAGCGAGACAATATCCAATTCATTGAAGGTGACGGGATGCGGGTACTCGTAGAGAATGCAAATCGGGCCGATGCGGTCTTTTTCATTGACCCGCCTTACACGGTAGGAAAGGGAAAGCGTGCGGGCGCGCGCCTTTATACTTATAACGAACTTGACCACGAAGAGTTGTTTAGAATCGCCTCAAAGCTTGAAGGCGACTTTTTGATGACTTATGACAACACGCAAGCAGTTTTAGAACTCGCTGAAAAGTTTGGTTTTGATACTAAACCTGTGACCATGAAAAACACCCATCACGCCGAAATGAGCGAATTACTTATTGGGCGCAATTTGAATTGGTTAGATTAACTCTGAACTCGATCCTTCCATAAATCTGACTTTCCGCAGAATAACCCTGAACAGCATGTTTCGGTAGAAAGGCTTAGTTAATCTTTTGTCTTTTCGACCTATTGAGTCAGCCTCAAATCTCGGAGTTAATTAGGCTCATTCAAGAAGTATTTGTGGAGTAGCGATCGCAAATCAAAATTGCCCAAGCTCAGCCCAAGATGCGGTTCGAGTGAGGTGCAATTCTTAATGAAGTGAGCGATCGTGGATACAAAGCGAAAAATCTTTTAATATCCCAAAAGCTAGACTTAAGTAGTATTAAGGTTTCGAGATGGGGGTCGTGGCGTGGATAAAACCACGATGAGCGGACAGAGTATGGAAGGACAACCGATTGAGACAAGCAATCCGAAAGACTGGACGTGGCGGTTTTGGCCTGCCGTGCCACTCTACCCATTTGGCAAGCGACGCACACTGCGGCAAGAAGTGGTCAAAGACACGATTTGGACCTTTGACCAGATCCAAGGCGTCTTTTACGTGATCGTGCCTATCCGCATGACTGTCGTCAGGCTAGAAGCTGGGGGATTGCTGGTTTATGCACCCGTTGCACCGACACCAGAATGTATCCGCCTAGTCGAGGAACTGGTCGCAGCGCATGGTGAAGTGAAATACATCATCCTGCCCACGAGTTCTGGTCTGGAGCACAAAGTTTTTGTCGGGCCTTTCGCTAGACGCTTTCCCAATGCCCAAGTCTTCGTTGCGCCTCACCAGTGGAGCTTCCCGATCAACTTGCCGCTGAGTTGGCTGGGGTTCCCGATGAATCGCACCCACGTCATTCCAGAAGATAGCAGCCAAGCACCGTTTGCCAAAGAGATAGATTATGCCGTACTAGACATCGACCTCGGTGCGGGGTCGTTTGGAGAAATTGCCTGTTTCCACAAGCGATCGCGCACTCTGCTCGTCACCGATTCTGTGATGTCGGTGCCCGAAGACCCACCCGCGATCGTGCAGCTAGATCCCTATGCCTTACTTTTTCACGCCAAAGACAGCGGTTCTGAAGTAGTAGAGGACAACATAGAGAATCGACGTAAAGGATGGAAGCGCATTGCCCTCTTCGCGTTCTATTTTCGTCCCAGTGCTTTAGAAGCCGTGAAGTTAGGAGACGCATGGCGAGAAGCTCGTAACGCTCCCGATCGCTCGAAAAAAGCCTATTTTGGGTTGTTTCCCTTTAAGTGGGAAGAGGATTGGCAGCGATCGTTTGAGGCTCTGCGAGGCGGGGGGCGTTTATTTGTAGCTCCGGTGCTACAAACCTTGATTCTCAACCGCGCCCCTGAGATCACTCTTAAGTGGGCTGATCAGGTTGCAAAATGGGACTTCCATCAGGTTATCCCCTGCCACCTAGATGCTCCAGTCGCAGCAGGCCCGCATCAATTTCGCCAAGCTTTCTCTTTCTTAGAGAAATACCCTGCTATAGGTGAAAACTTCTCGGAAGGACGGCCTTTACCCAAAGAAGATTTTGGGCTCTTGCGAGAAATCGATGAGTTGTTGAATCGGGGTAGCATCACACCACCACCCAAGGAAAAGATATAAGGTTTGGAGCATACCGCTCACTAGAGAGACTTCTATAAGACAGCCCCAAACAGTCAAAGCTTTAGAAGAGTTAGGTCGATGGTAACGGATATATGGGTGCAACTGTCTGTATTGTTGTGGCATCCTTTATCCCTTACTACGAACGCACAGGGGAATGGATAATTTTTCAGGTTCACATCAAGAAGTCTATGAAGAGTTTATACAAGAACTGTGGAGTTAGAGTGAATTGTGCTGCATGAGCTGCACCTGAGATTCGGTTGTGCAATTTTGAGGAGCCACAGACAATTGGCGTGAATGGTTTCTCAAGGGCAGCGGCATTAGTCATGAGGCAGCTAACGATCTTCAGGAATTGGCGAACGAAGCGGCGATCGCAACCGCAACCCGTCGTACACATCAAGATTCGAGACGGACAGTTTCACATCTTAGGCAATGGAGTTTGGCACTCTTACTGGCGAGAGCCTTACCATCTGCTGCTAACCATTCCTTGGATTGGCTTTCTAGCCCTGGCGGTTCTCTCCTATGTGGTCACTAATGCAGTCTTTGCACTGCTGTATCTGGCTCAACCCGGTAGCATCGCCAACGCCAAACCTGGGTCCTTTCTAGATGCTTTCTTCTTTAGTGTGCAAACTCTCGCCTCTATTGGCTATGGAGCCCTGTATCCCCAAACAGTCTATGCCAACACATTAGTCACCATTGAGGCGATGGTCAGTTTAGTCGGGATTGCCCTCCTGACAGGGTTAGCCTTTGCTCGCTTTTCACGGCCTACGGCGCGGGTTTCTTTTAGCCATGTTGCCGTCATTGGTCCTTACGAAGGAGTACCCACCTTCATATTTAGGACTGCTAATCAACGACGCAACCAAATTTTGGAAGCCCAACTCCGGCTGTACTTAATGCGGGATGAAATGAGCATTGAGGGACACTCTATGCGCCGTTTTTATGAACTGAAGCTACTGAGAAGCCGTACTCCCAGTTTTACCCTCAGTTGGACGGTGCTCCATCCCATTGATCAATACAGTCCTTTTTATGGAGCCACACCGGAGTCTCTAGCTCAAATGCGCGCCTCAGTGGTAGTCTCCCTCAGCGGCATTGATGAAACAGTATCTCAAGTCATCCATGCACGCCACACCTACAGCGCTCAAGATATTTTATGGAATTACTGCTTTGTTGATATCTTTCATGAGACAGCCGATGGGCATCGCTACATCGACTACAACCACTTTCATGATGTACTGCCTTTACCGTAAGGGCCTTTACCGTAAGGGTTTGACCACAACTCGGCCATTTTCGACCACGGTGCAACGCTGAGACAAATTTTTGCAGCGATCGCCTGTCGCTTCTTCGGCACACTGTTCTGCCTGTTGGATCTGTTGCTGTTGCTGATCTAGAGCAGCCGCGCAACCACTAGAGGTGACGATAGACATATTCAGCCTTATTTAGCTCTATTTCTATTATCGCTTCACTTGAAACAACTCAATCTACGGATTACCCGATCGCCAAGGTGTAGCTTTCTTCAGGGCATCACTGACAACCTACTGCTGCCTAGACCAACTCTAGGACACCAGTTCTCCAGTCCCTCTCTTGATAAAGATTATAAAGAGTTCATATTTATAAATTTTGATATCGCACCTGGTAACCCTAGTATTTTTTGATACTTTGCCTGGGCATGATAAAGCTGGAACCTAGGGGCAATGACCGCAGTGAAACTAAATTAATCACTATCCTCTGTGAAGCCAATCTCCCTGGCATCATTCGTCCTGCCCGCCCCACTTACCAAGCAGATGTTTTGGCGTGCGGTAATGGCACTAAAGAAATTTTCAACAGCCAGAAGGAGCCACGCTGATGAAGCTGCTATTTTTAATTCAACGGTTGCTAGTTTTGGGCTGTAACAGCCAGGATCAAGGCTTTGCTTTGTGGAGAGCGATCGTGATCTTGCTAGGTCTAGGAGGTCTTGGTCTAATTACATTGCCTTTTGTTTTAGGAGTAGGCAGAGGCTGTGGTCCTACACCAGCTTCAGAAGCAAGAAACCACTTACGTTCGATGAATCGAGCTCAACAAGCTTACTATTTGGAAAATCGTCAATTCTCACACAGCGTGGCAGATCTGGGGCTTGGCATCCATGCTCAAACCACAAAGAAATATCTACTCGCCACTAAAAGTACTGGTAACGCTGCCTTGAGCTATGCGATCGCTGATCGGCCTAACCCACCAGCCAAAACTTATAACAAAAGTTATATCGGTGCGGTCTTCTCAACTTCTCAGAAGAAAGATGGGGAAGTTGTTACCGTTGGCATTCTATGCCAAAGCGACTCCCCAGATATGATTCATCTTCCTGCTCCAACTTACAAGCAAGGAGTAATCGCCTGTGGCAAGGGCATGACAAAGATGGGGGAGTACTAACAGTAGAGTTGCACCTTTGTTGCAGACCCTGATAGACAACGTTTTTACGGGTTATAACTGCGAATGAATATTAAAAACCTAAAGAATTAATCATCATGAACAGTTCTCCCACTCAGCACTCAAATAACAAGCATATTTCCACCATAGTCTTTCTACTCAAAATAGAACTTTGGACAAGTGCGATCGCAGTTAGTCTTTTGGCTTATGTGATCTATCATCCAGATGCCTTAAAACCGCTGATTCAGACAGGTCTACCCCTAGGTTCGCTCTCCAACATTCCCCTAATTGGGGACTCGATTCGAGCGGCTGAGGCACCACAAATTAGTGTCCAAGCATTAAAGCAGTTAATTGACAGCAAGGCCACAAATTTTATCTTGATCGATGTCCGGACTCCTGAGGAATATAGCGATGTTCACATTCCGGGGGCTGTCTCTATTCTGATCGCTGAGATTGAGCAAGGCAGTGGCATTGCTAAAATTAAGGCTCTAGCAGCTGAGCGTCAGGTGATTACTTACTGCACCGCAGGGAAACGCTCCCATAAAGCTTTAGAGCTTTTACGAAAGGCAGAAATTCGGGGCAGTAATGTGAATGGGGGCATTAGGGCTTGGCGCAAGCAGATTGACCCAAGTATGCCAGAGATATAAATCGGCAGCCTCAGCGAACCTCCATTTCAACAGTTTTTATGATCAATCTAAAACTAACTCCATTTTCTCAAGCTTTCTCTTTTTTTGATCTATTTTCAAGCCAAATTACCGCTAAAGAACTGCATGATTTTATCCAAAACCACACTGATCATTTTTTGCTGATTGATGTTCGCAACCAAATAGAGTACGAACAAGACCATATCCCTCATGCAATTCTGATGCCCTTAACCGAGATTGAACAAGGAAAAGGGCTTGAGCAAATTCAACTTGCTCTGAGGGGGCGGCAACTCATTGCTTACTGCACGGTGGGGAAGCGATCGCAAAAAGCCCTGCATCTCTTAAAGTCAGCGGGAATCTCTGGTCTGAATCTGCGGGGTGGCATCCGCGCTTGGCATCGCTTCGCTCAATCAGCTCATGCTCAGGCAGAGTCGGGCATCTCTACATGAATTGGAAGCTGTTGGTAATCCTGGGCAGTTTATTGATATTTGGCAGTTTAGAAAATCTATTTCCTTTTTTTCAATTTAAGCAAGCATTTCTCCGCCGAGTCACCATCAACTTAGCGCTGGGATTACTCAACACAGGCTTAACTAGTTTGACAGTCATCACAGGGTTGAGCTGGATTTGGCAGCAAACTACTTGGCAAGGCTATTTTCTAGCCATTCCTTGGCCTTGGATCCGGTTTATTTTCTCCTTTCTGCTGTTAGATGCCTATATGTATGCTTGGCATCGTTTGATGCACAACTCCGCTTGGGGGTGGCGATTGCACCAAGTCCATCACAGCGATCGCGCCATGAATACTTCTACGGCTTATCGTTTCCACGCCATCGAAGTGCTGTTATCCAATGTGCCGAAATTATCTCTAATTTGGCTATTTGGCATTACGCCAACCCATCTGTTGATTTACGAAGTGATCTTTGCAGCTGAGCTAATCTTTCATCACAGCAATTGGGCTTTGCCTCTGCACCTAGATCGAGCTTTAAGCTATGTGATTGTGACTCCCAACTATCATCGCGCCCATCACGCTCGTCTACTGAGTGGAATGCGTTCTAACTATGCCAGCTTGTTGACCCTGTGGGATATCCTTTTTTACTCGGCCCGATATCCAGCGGTGCCAGAGGCGATCAAGCTAGGGATACCTGGAGCTAACCAAGAATTCACGCTCTTGCGGTTGTTAGTCTTGCCCTTTTAGTTGTCCTAAGAAAAGCGATCGCCCTCTGTCCTGTGTAGACCTGTGTAGAGCGATCGCTTCGTTGTATTCACTTTTAGTTGCAGTCGGCAGAACCCATCTCAACTCATCGAGTCTAATTAACGGGTGGCAGGGCAGTTAGCCAAGTTGTTAGTAGTGCCTGTACCCGCTGAAATCCAACCAAGGCGATCGCGACCAGATACGCTGGTGTAGAAGACTCGAATCCACTTGCCATTGGTCTGGCTGGGGTTGGTGAGGTAGACTCTAGCTCCCTTGGCAGGCCCGTCAGAGCTGCCTTGATAAATCTGAGGCGTAGTGCCAGGGTTTTCATAGGCTCTTAACCCAAAGCGTAGCGACTCATATCCTGCACCATCTACATCTGGGTCACGCAGTCTGCGGCATTCGCCCCGCTGAGCATTACCGGGAGGTGTACCGTTACCAGGATTGCCACCTGTACAGTTGGTGACAAGGTTGGTGGTTTGAATCCAACCCACACTCGGCGTTCTGATTTGGGCAATACCGTTACCCATTACCCCGGTGAGAGTGACACTGCTTCTAGCAGCTACAGTCCCCACTCTGCGGGTGAGCTGGGTGTCTTCATAGATGTTGACTGCGGCAGTGGTGCGACGGCAAGTGCCAATGTAATCTGGCCTTTCGCTCAGGGAGGTGGTTGCGGCAGGTGCGGCAGCAGGGGTAGGTGCGGCAGCAGGGGCAGGAGCAGGGCTGGGAGTTGGGCTAGGGGCAGGGCTGGGAGTTGGGCTTGCAGCTTGGGCTAGAAGTTGATCCGTCTGCTGGTTTGAGTTTTGGTCTGCGATCGCGTTGGTAGCGGCTCCAAAACCTGTCCCAGCGTTGACGGTAGCGGCAAACAGCAGGGCACAGCTAATTCGCTTTATGTTTTTGTAATTCATTTCTTATGGTAAAAAAATACTCCTCCTCGGAAAGTCTACCAAGAAAAATTTTTCTGGGGGTTGACTCGATACACAAGTCAGCAAACCTTAACTATTGGGAGTCGTGGAGCGGCTGAGGTAAAAGCTGTGCTACGGGCCTATTTTCAACCAGCCGAACAAATTTTCCACGGTGAGATGCAAATCTGCGCCCCAGTTTGGAGTAGGTAGGGGATCTTGCGGCTCTTGTAATAACTCTGGTTGTTGTCCAGGAGGATAAACCAAGACGGAGCGCTCTGCTGGGTCAATCAGCCAACCGAGTTGAGTCCCATGCTTGAGGCAATGCAGAATGTTGCCTGTCACTCTAGTTTGGCTTTGATCAGGGGAAAGAATTTCAATTGTCCAATCGGGATGAGTATTAAAGGTGTTAGCAATCTCCCCGTTGGCGTCTAGGGGGATTCTGCCCCAAGTGAAGACGGCGACATCAGGAACAGTGGAGCGTCCACCAAATGTACATCGCAATTCTGGAAAGGCTAGGGCAATTTGCTGTTCTTCCACGACCTGATTGATAGCAGTCACAAGTTTGCCTTGGAGTTTACTGTGCTTTCCTTGCGGCATTGGTTTCTGGATAACTTGGCCGTTGATATACTCGCTGGCTGGCTCAGTTTCAGGCTGTTGCAGAAACTCTTCCAGGCTAAGTGCTTTAGTAGGTATCTGAACCATCGCGTCGCCCTTTCCCTCAGCAGAATGGCTGTTTCTATCGTCTCCTGTAGCCTAAGAATTGGATGTAAAGAGGAATCACCCTTCAAGTTGTTCGATAAAGTAATAGCTCTTTATGCTGACCTTAAGTAAGCGTTCTCAGGTAAAAACTAATTCATTTTAAGCTTCTCTAGCCAATCAGACACCTTTATTGGCTGCTTGACTGACAAAAGTCTGAGTGATTGAAACGAAAGGTAGGAGGGAAGAGGAGCTTGGTTTGAGCTGATCAGTTACCACACCCATTAGCAAAACCCATGACTCCTACTTCCCGTCTCTATGATGCGTTGCATGATTATCTGAGTCAATGCCAAGACCGCTGGCGTGATGTTCGACATTTGCAAACCTTG
>JAHHIL010000045.1 GCA_019358975.1 Trichocoleus desertorum ATA4-8-CV12 | reverse complement strand
ATAGAAGCCCGTGGTCTATCGGGTGTTGAAATTGCGAGTGGAGCCGAGGTGTCGGGGGTATTGGAAACAATATCTAGACAACTGGCTATGAAGCTCGAAAGTCTCAAGAGCGATCCTGAGAAGCCCGCCCTGTACTCGTAGAGTCAGCGTCGGGAGAAGTCACTTCAGCGATTAACTCAGCACAGATCACGGCAGAGCAACTCGCAACAGGTTTATATGAAAGGTGTCAAGACAGCCGCATTATTAACAGGGTTAACGGCTCTGCTAGGCATGGGAATTGCTTCGGCACTCACCAATCCCAACGAAACGGCCTACAACAAATACGCGGCTGAGCAGCTAGGGACATACTTAAAAGACAGTATCTGTTCCCAAGCCCCTACCGCCTTTGGCTTGCAGAAACGCTGTCTCTCCCTCGCAGAAAACAATCGCGGCGAGATGGAGCAACTGGTAGCCGAAAACACTCAAAGCCAAAACTACATCTTCTTCAGTACTTATCAAACTGACTTGTCTGTGAATGCGCTTTTGCCGCCCTATCTCTCTCTGGGTGGCTCTTTGTTGCCCGCTTACCACTTTGAAACCGTGGCAGCTTTCAACACTTTCTATATCTATAAGGCTCAAAGACGATAGCGCGATCGCATTGAACAACAGGCGAAATTTACTGCATGTCAGAACTCTAATATTCAAGAATTGTAAGAAATCGTTCGGGTAGCTCAAAAATCCTTTAGGTATAGAACATCACCTAAATCCGCGATCGCGCATGAGCTACTGTCTGAATCCGGATTGCCAACGCCCCAGCAACCCCACCGTTGCTCAGTTTTGCCAACATTGTGGTAGTCGTCTGTTACTCAGAGAGCGCTATCGGCCCCTGCAACCACTCGGACGCGGCGGTTTCGGCAGAACTTTCTTGGCAGTAGACGAAGATTTACCTTTCCAACCTTTCTGTGTGGTTAAGCAACTGCATGTGCCCATACACACGGGTAGCCTCACCAAAGCCGTCGAGCTGTTTCACCAAGAAGCCGTCCGTCTGCAAGAGTTGGGAACCTATCCACAAATTCCTAGACTCCTAGCTCACTTCGAGCAAGAGCAGCGGCTGTACTTAGTTCAAGCTTGGATTAGGGGCCAAACCCTAGCGCAAGAGTTGCAAGAACAGGGTAGGTTTAGCGAGAGCAAGATTTGGGAGTTACTGCAAGATTTGCTGCCTGTGTTGAAGTTCATTCACCAGCACCAGGTCATTCATCGCGACATTAAACCCGCCAATATCATGCGCTACCGCCCTAACCTACCGCTGACAATGGGATTGCAGCCACCAGAAGCGGAAACAGAGCCAGTAGCGCGATCGCTAGTGGAGTCCTTAAGCGATCGCAAGTTAGTGTTGATTGACTTCGGCGTGGCGAAATCTTTAGCTGGGAACAACCTCACCTGTGCTGGCACCATCATTGGCAGTCCAGAGTACATGCCCCCAGAGCAGACCAAAGGCAAGGTTGTGCCTGCCAGCGATCTCTACAGCTTAGGTGTGACCTGCATTCATCTGCTGACCCAAGTGCCTGCCTTAGACATGTTTGATATTGCAGAAAATAGTTGGGCTTGGCGGGATTTTTTGCCCAAGGGGAGAAGAGTCAGCGATCGCTTGGGGCAAATTCTCGACAAACTGCTCCAAGAAGCGATCAACCAAAGGTATCAGTCGGCTGATGAAGTCTTGCAAGCAATCAATACCAATCAACTCATTGCCACTTCTGCTCGTTCTCCCATCCAACAGGCCCAACTGATTTCCTCTCAGGTGCGATCGCCCGCTGTGGCTCCCGTTCATGTACTCCGTCAAGGTTTGTCTGCTACTGGGGTGGACTACACCAAATTGCGAGATTTGCTAGCAGCGGCTCACTGGCAGGCAGCCGATCAAGAAACTTGGGCAGTACTCTGCCAAGCGCTGGGTAAACCGCTAGGGCGGTATTTGCTACCGGGTGACATTAGCAAATTGCCCTGCGAAGATATACAAATTATTGATGGCCTGTGGACAAAACACAGCCAAAAGCGCTTTGGTTGGACGGTGCAAACCCAAATTTATCAAAGCGTTGAGTCAGATTACGGCAGCTTCTGCCAACGCATCGGTTGGCCTCTACACAACTCTGCTCCTATCTATAGCAACCTGAAATTCAATCGTTCTGCGCCAGTGGGCCATTTGCCATCGCGGGTTTGGGTAGGAGGCTCTTATTGGTGGCGGCATGCCGAAGCGATCGCAACCAAATTAGCTGAATGCAGCATCCACTCTGTTAAGAAAAGTGGAATAAATCAATTCTAATCTCTACCCCTGAAGAGATAGAAATCGAGAAATCAAAAAAATTATTTCTGTGAATTAATCTCACTCGATCTTAGCTCAAACCCTTTAGGAATCAGGGCGATCGCAGTACGAACTAAATTTTTGCAAGCCAAATTCTCAAATATATTGACAATCATTCCTAATAGGAATTAAGCCCCTGGTTGACTCTAAAAATCAGCGTGGTAGATTGAGTTTATTCACAGTCTTGAAGACAGTGACACGGGAGGGGAAACGATGTCTGAAACTCAAAACTTATTACGTTCTGTTGACCAAGTTTACGATAATCCAATTTTGTTGGAACGCAGTGTAACCGTTCCTGTGTGTGAAGGGCTAAACATTGCACTCGCAAGTTTCCAAGCGCTCTATTTGCAGTATCAAAAGCACCATTTTGTGGTTGAAGGTGCAGAATTCTATTCTCTACACGAATTCTTCGCGGAAGGCTACGCAGCTGTGCAAGGCCATGCTCACGACGTGGGCGAACGCTTAGATGGTTTAGGTGGCGTGCCAGTAGCCAGCTTTACGAAGCTCGCAGAACTCTGCTGCTTTACTCCAGAATCTGATGGTGTTTTCTCTTGCCGCCAAATGGTAGAAAACGACCTCCAAGCTGAGCAAGCTCTGATTAAGTTGCTACGCCGCCAAGCAGGACAAGCTGAAAGCCTGGGCGATCGCGCCACTCGCTATCTTTATGAGCAAATTCTACTGAAGACGGAAGATCGAGCGTTTCACTTAGCTCACTTCTTGACTCACGACAGTTTGACGCTGGCTTTTGTTCAAGCAGCCAATTCTAGCAATTAACCTTCTAGCAATTAGCCAGGTTTACGTACTTAAGAGTTGTGCTGAAAGAACGCAGACCCAAGTGAACTTTTCATAAACTCTTCTGAGGTGCCACTAGGCACCTTTCTTTTTGGGCACGACACCTAGATTGACCATGAGTTAATCGGGAGTTACAAGTAAAAATTTGCTGTCAAATAGCGCCTATTTATACTAATTCTCTGGGATTGTAAAAATACAATTTACAATGAAGATCTGAATTTTTTGGCGCACTCTTGAACTTACCCTCTGCCTACTTGTTAGTGTTTCATGGTAGCCGTGATCCTCGACCCGCGATCGCGGTGGAACAATTGGCCCAGTTGGTGAGCCAAGAAATCCAGCAGCGCTATCGCTTGGGAGACAAAGGCGGGGAGAAAGGCCAAGATGTGGCACCTCACTTAAGTTATGTGGATAGTCCTCAGCCACCAAGGCCTTTGCTGAAACCCACTGCCGCACCCGCACCAGCCACGATTTGCCACCCGTACTTGCCATTAGTCGGAACTGCTTGCCTAGAACTAGGGCCGCAACCCCTACACCAGCAAATTCAACAATTTGGCGATCGCCTTTTAGCCCTAAAAACCCATCTCAAAACCCAGCCAATGCTGCCAGGTGAATCGCCAGTGATGCAGCTAGTGCCCCTCTTTTTGTTACCAGGGGTGCATGTGATGGAAGACATTCCGGCTGAAGTGGAGCTAGCCCAAACTGCTTTAGGGACAAATCTCAACTTGCAAGTCTCTCCCTACTTAGGCACTCACCCCAACTTAAATCAGCTTCTGGCAGCTCCAATGGCAAGTACTGCCGTAGATGCCTGGGTTCTGCTGTCGCATGGCAGCCGACGACCTGAGGCGAATGCCCCCATTGAGGCGATCGCGGCTGAACTTAATGCGGTGCCTGCTTACTGGTCGGTGCCCCCCAGCTTAGAGTCAACGGTGGCTGACTTGGTGCAAGTGGGTCATCACCGAGTGGGTATCCTGCCTTATTTCTTGTTCGCGGGGGGCATTACAGATGCGATCGCCCAGTTAGTCCAGCGACTGTCTTGGCAATTTCCAGACGTAGAACTTATCTTGGCCGAACCCCTTGGAACTAGCCCCGCCCTGGCTTCTCTGGTTTTAGATCTCCCCCTCAATTCTGCTCCAAGTTACTCGACCCCAAGGTAGCGATCGCCTGTCCGCTCACGGGTAAGTAGTAAGAGACAGCTAGGTAATTTTTGTATCAGATCTTTCAGTTTTGTTAAGCCAACTCTTTTAGGCTGAGGCATTGCCTAATTTTGTTGGTACTGGTTTTCGGTTCCTGCTCCCTCTCCTTGCATCTAAAAACTTCTATGACTGCTGACGCTAACCTCACAACCATTGGTGCTCCAACTTACCTCGGTAAGGTGTATTTAGTTGGCGCAGGACCGGGAGACCCAGGTTTGCTGACAGTGAAAGGCAAAACCCTACTGGAGTGCGCTGATATCGTCATTTACGATGCGCTGGTCAGCCCCCAAATTTTGGCCTTGATTAATCCTCGTGCTGAAAAAATCGATGCAGGTAAGCGCCGGGGCCGTCACTCTTTGGTGCAAGAAGAAACTACTCAACTCCTGATCGAAAAAGCTCAAACTCAAGCAGTGATCGTGCGTCTCAAAGGCGGCGACCCGTTTGTATTTGGTCGCGGCGGCGAAGAAATGGAAGATTTGATGCGAGCAGGGGTGTCTGTGGAGGTTGTGCCGGGAGTGACTTCTGGAATTGCTGCTCCCGCCTATGCCGGAATTCCCCTCACCCATCGCTTGCATAGTTCTTCTGTCACCTTTGTCACAGGTCACGAGACCGCAGGCAAATACCGTCCAGAAGTCAATTGGTCAGCGATCGCTCACGGCTCGGAGACGATTGTGGTCTATATGGGGATTCACAACTTGCCCTACATCTTAAGCGAGCTACAGGCAGCTGGGCTGGGAGCAGAAACCCCCATTGCCTTAATTCGTTGGGGTACTCGTCCAGACCAAGAAGAACTCATTGGCACCTTCAGCACTATCGTGGCCCAGATGGAAGCCGCTGAATTTAGCGCCCCAGCGATCGCGGTGATTGGCTCAGTGGTTAATTTACATGCCCTGCTTTCTAGTTCTCGGCCTTCGGAATTGGGCGTGAGGGATGAGGGATGAGGGATGAAGGGGGCATTGGTTCTGCTGTTTGTGGTTCTGAGGAGTTTAGATATCCCTTAGAACTGCTTGCTGTAGCAGTTTCAATTCGCTCTTAGAGCAGCTTCAGGACCGACAATGGAAGAGGCGCATGCCATAGTTCGGTTTTGAGGGCTAGTTACTTTGGCTTCAGAAGTTAATTTACAGGTTGAACAGGCTGGGGAACGGCTCGATCGCTGGCTATCAGAACAATTACCTGACTTATCTCGCTCTCGGTTGCAAAAACTGATTGAGCAAGGCCAAGTGCAGGTGAATGGTCAAGTTTGCACCTCCAAGAAAGTCACAGTGCAAACAGGCGATCGCATACAGGTCGAAATTCCTGATGCCCAGCCGCTAGAGTTACAACCGGAGAAAATTCCCCTCGATATCCTCTACGAAGACGAGCATTTGCTGATTGTGAATAAACCTGCTGGGTTGGTTGTGCATCCCGCCCCAGGGCACGAATCAGGCACCCTGGTTCACGCGCTGTTAGCTCACTGCCAAACCTTATCGGGGCTAAATGCTCTCCCTGGCATTGGGGGGGTGCAGCGACCGGGAATTGTCCATCGTCTGGATAAAGACACCAGCGGGGCGATCGCGATCGCCAAAACTGACCAGGCCCACCACCACTTGCAAGCCCAACTGAAGGCAAAAACCGCCCGTCGAGAATACCTAGCTGTGGTGTACGGTTCTCCCAAGGCGGAGAGCGGCACCATTGACCTACCCATTGGTCGTCATCCTGTCGATCGCAAAAAGATGGCGATCGTCCTAGAAGAAAGGGGGGGCCGTCGATCTGTAACCCATTGGCGAGTGCTGGAGCGATTGGGCAACTACACGCTGATGCATTTTCAGCTAGAAACTGGCCGGACTCATCAGATTCGGGTTCACAGCAGCCACATGGGTCATCCGGTTGTGGGAGATCCGGTTTATAGTTCCCATCGTTCCCTGGGTGTGAACTTACCGGGTCAAGCGTTACATGCCTGGAAATTGCGACTCCAGCATCCCATCTCAAACGAGCAGATCGAAGTCATAGCAACACCTCCGGCTGTTTTTAAGACCCTCTTAGAGGTGTTGAAGAGACGGATTGCTTTACCAAACTTAAACATTTAGTCGAAATTTTAAGTTACACATATCTACACAAGCGCTAAATTCGCAGGGAAAAAACTTAAAATCCGAAGTCTTTACTAGGTCTTATTTTGAGCTTTTATTAAAAAATTATAAAATCAATTCTTGATAGATAAAGAAGCATAAATACTTAGTGTTAATGTAACAAAATATTATGATACTTTCGATTTTGGGTTACCTGAAGCCTTTGATTGATAAGGTTTTGAATTAATCGTTCGCATAGGTTTGTTCGTCTTAATAACTTGTAATAAACAAAGCCTCTGTCGCGGTGTATAAAAATAACCTGAAGGGTATAAACGACAGGCAAAAGTTAACCAAAGCGCCGATTTTTTGAGTTTTGAGTTCTCTCATACAAATATGAAATTTTCTCAGATTTCTTAAACTACCTTTACTGTTTGCCCTCGGCAAGCCAGTTGGGGGATGAGAGACCTTAAAAGTTTTGGTTTATGTCCGTCGCACCTTTCCAAGTTGCCTAAGCAGCTTGAAATGGCTGAACTAACATCCCAGCTCTGAAATCAGATTCAAACTCAAGTCAAAATTAGGAGAAAAAGTCCATGTTAGATGCATTCGCCAAGGTTGTTTCTCAGGCTGATGCTAAGGGCGAATTCCTGAGCGGTTCTCAGCTCGATGCCCTAAGCAACATGGTTAAAGAAGGCAACAAGCGCCTTGATGTTGTTAACCGCATCACTGGCAACGCTTCCACCATCGTTGCTAATGCAGCTCGTGCTTTGTTCGAAGAGCAGCCTCAACTGATCCAACCCGGCGGTAACGCATACACCAACCGTCGGATGGCTGCTTGCCTCCGCGACATGGAAATCATCTTGCGTTATGTAACCTACGCAACCATCGCTGGTGATTCCAGTGTTCTCGACGATCGCTGCTTGAACGGCCTTCGCGAGACCTACCAAGCTCTAGGTGTACCCGGTGGTTCTGTTGCTGCTGGCGTTCAAAAAATGAAGGATGCTGCGATCGCAGTTGCTAACGACCCCAACGGTATCACCAAGGGTGATTGCAATGCGTTGATGTCTGAACTCGCTAGCTACTTCGACCGTGCTGCTGCTGCAGTTGGCTAATTTAGCCCCCGTTTTAACTCAGTAACGGATCACGTTTCTACAAAAACTTTGCAGAACAGGATATTTAGGGAGATACCACAACTATGAAGACCCCCATTACCGAAGCGATCGCAGCAGCAGATACTCAAGGCCGTTTCCTCAGCAACGCTGAAATGCACCAAGTTTATGGTCGCTATGAGCGTGCCGCTGCTGCTATGGAAGCTGCTCGTACTTTGACCAGCAATGCTCAAAGACTGGTTGATGGTGCAGCTAACGCTGTTTACCAAAAGTTCCCATACACCACCCAGCAAGCAGGCAACAACATGGCCTCTGATGCTCGTGGTAAGTCCAAGTGTGCTCGTGACATCGGCTACTACGTGCGCATCATCACCTACAGTTTGGTTGCTGGTGGCACAGGTCCTTTGGATGAGTACCTCCTCGCTGGTCTAGATGAAATGCACCGGACCTTCGACCTCTCCAACAGCTGGTACGTTGAAGCTCTGAAGCACATCAAAGCTAACCACGGTATCACCGGACAAGCTGCTGTAGAAGCTAACGCTTACATCGACTACGCAATCAACGCTCTAAGCTAGTTGAACGCATGGCCCGGAAAGATATGCAAGTGCTGGCGAGTGTTAGCAGTTGTTTATCTTCCCGGGCATTGTTTTTCTCAATTTGAATATAAAAATCTTCGAAAATCTTTTGTGTTGGGAGGGCATGCATGAGCGGTTTAGCAGCGTCTAATTTGGCGAAAGCAGGGAAGCTCGGCGTTTCTGCGTTTGATGCAACTAGAGTAGAATTGCGTCCGGACTGGTCAGAAGATGATCTTCGAGCCGTAATTCGGGTGGCTTATCGCCAAGTTTTAGGCAATGACTACGTGATGAAGTCTGAGCGCCTCACTAATAGCGAATCTCAACTCCGCCAAGGCAACATCACGGTGCGGGAGTTTGTCCGGGCGATCGCGAAGTCCGATCTTTATAAAAACAAATTTCTTTTTCCTAATTCCAATACTCGCTTTATTGAACTGAATTACAAGCACTTGCTCGGTCGTGCTCCCTATTCAGAAGACGAAATTAATTTCCACCTCAACCTTTACAACGAAAAAGGTTACGACGCTGAAATCGACTCTTACATCGACAGCGCTGAATACGAAGATAACTTTGGCAACAACGTGGTGCCTTACTACCGGGGTTTCTCAGTCGATCCAGGGGTAAGAACCACAGGCTTTACTCGCATGTTCCAGCTCTATCGTGGTTATGCCAACAGCGATCGCGCTCAAGTTGCAGGTAAAACTCCTCACCTATTCCGCGAATTGGCTCAGAACCGCGCTTCTACCATCGTTAGACCAACGGGTGAAGGTAGCCGTGGCTTCCATAGCAGCGTTGGCGATGACACTCCTAACAAGGCCTTGGGTGGCTCTTGGGGTGAAAGCGGACGGATTTATCGTCTAGAAGTTACAGGAATTCGCAATCCTGGCTATCCCAAAGTCCGTCGCAGCAATGTTGCGTATCTCATTCCCTACGAGCAGATGCTACCCAAGATGCAACAGATTCATCGCATGGGCGGCACTATCGTTAGCGTTAGCCCTGCTTAGGACTGGCTGATTGCTAGCGTCTTACTGAATTGAGTCTTCAAGAAAAGACTGTAATGGCAGGCATCAATCAAATGAGCTTGCCATTACTGCCTGAAATCATCTAGTTCAACTTCATGGGAGCTATTGTAACGATGTTTGGTCAAACTGCTCTAGGAAAATCTTCATTGAGCGATTCGGCTAGCCGGATGTTCCGCTTCGAAGTTCAAGGTCTCCGCCAAAACGAAGAAGCTGACAAACTAAACTATTCCATTCGTCGCAGCGGCAGCACCTTTGTGACTGTGCCCTACAACCGCATGAGCGAAGAAATGCAGCGGATTAGCCGTTTGGGCGGCAAAATTGTCAACATTACCTCTATCGCCGCTTAGCCAACTTTTAGCCTCAAGGGAGTAAAACTCTTTATATTCCCGGTTATTCATCCTGAGATGAAACCAGCACCGAGTTAAATGTCTAAATTTTGATGAGGTTGTTGCAATATGTTTGGTCAAGCGTCCTTAGGAAGCAATACAACGTTGGATGACTCAGCGAGTCGGATGTTCCGCGTTGAGGTGAGAGGTCTACGTCAGACGTACCGCTCCAACAAGCTGAGTTATCCCATTCGCCTTAGCGGTAGCACTTTTGTGACTGTGCCCTACAACCGCATGAGCGAAGAAATGCAGCGAATTAATCGTTTGGGCGGCAAAATCGTTAGCATTCAGCCCTTGACTTCTGATCAGCCCCAAGCAAAATCAGAAGCGACGGCAGCTCACAAAAACATTGAGACGACCGCAGAAGCCAATGTGGAAGCCAATGTAAAAGCTGACAAGGCATCTGCTGGGCCAGCTCCGAAAAGTTAATTCTGGCGTGATTGTCTCTGCCAACTTCCTGTGTTAGACCTGTTAGATTCATGTCGGAAACCAGTCTGCAGCAGTCATCTGAATCTGAGTCACCTTCAACTGAGCCGTCTGGTGGCGAGGCTTTAACCGTTGAGCAAGCGATCGCCAACTTAACTCATGAGGACTTAAGCCTCCGTTATTATGCGGCTTGGTGGCTAGGAAAGTTTGCTAAGGGTGAACCTGAAGTGGTGAATGCCCTGATTGCAGCCCTAGATGATGAAGCCGATCGCACTGAGCTAGGGGGCTATCCGCTGCGGCGAAATGCTGTCCGAGCATTAGGAAAATTGGCAGATGGTCGGGCTGTGCCAGGGTTGCTGCGTTGTCTGGATTGCTCTGACTACTATGTGCGCGAAGCTGCCGCTCAGTCCTTGGGCATGTTGGGCGATCGCACCTGCGTTCCAGTACTCATGTCTTGGCTCGAAGGCGGGGTGGCAGCGGTGCAGCTATTTCCAGGGCGACCTCACTTGACGCAACCTGCTGAGGCAGCAATGGAAACCTTAGAAGCCTTAAAGGTGACAGAGGCGGTTCCCCTGATCGAACCTTTCCTAGCACATTCGTTGGATCGGGTACGGCATGGGGCGGCACGGGCGCTATATGTGCTAACGCAAGATCCAGTTTATGGAGAACGTTTGGTTCAAGAGTTAGCCAACAGCGACCTAAAAATGCGGCGCATGATTTTGCTAGACATCGGTGCTAGCGGTTATTTGTCAGGAGCCGAGGCGATCGCCCAAGCCTCTGTGGAAAATAGCTTTAAAGTAATGGCCCTCAAAAGCTTGCTAGAAAACCACCTTAAGCAGCAACCACAGGCTGTCTTGGTTTCACCGTCTACCGAGCGAGTCATGAATCTGATGGACTCATTGCTGTAGACGGTCACGGATTCCGGGGTCATCAAACACTTAATTTATTGATCTCCCTCAAAATCCATTGCCCATGTTCTTGAACCTAATACAGCCATGACCCATTCTGCTTGTGCTTCTGATCTGATTCGTGCTGTCGAACAAGCGGCTGCTCCCGCTAGTTTAGTGGCTGCAGTTCAAGCCTTAGCAGAAGCACGATTAGCGGCAGGTATTCCGACACTAATTTCAGCCTTAGGCTACAACAACCCAGAAGCGGCAGTGATCGCGGTGCAGGGATTAGTTGAGTTAGGCGAGGCAGCGGTTCAACCTCTGATTGATCAGCTAGATGATTATAACTACGGTGCTAGGGCTTGCTCATTTCGAGCCTTAGCTGCGATCGCTGATCCGCGAGCTTTAGACGTTCTGATCAATGCCGCAGAGACCGATTTTGCTCCAAGTGTACGGCGCGCTGCCACTAAAGGAATTGGCCAGTTGCATTGGTCACAACTTCCAACCGAGCAACGCCAAGCAGCTCAGCAACGGGCGCTACAGACATTGCTGGGGCTAGTCCAGCATCCAGATTGGGATATTCGTTATGCAGCGGTAGTGGGCCTCCAAGCTTTAGCTTCCTCCGGAGAGGCTACTGAAGGAGAGGTGGCTGCACGAATCTTAGCCCAGTTCAATCACATTGCTCAAACCGATGCTGACTTAGCTGTGCGGGCCAGAGCTGAAATGGCTCAACAGCAGCTAAACGCATTGAGCAATCAGTTGACAGCGATCGGCAATTAAAGCGATCG
Source organism: Trichocoleus desertorum ATA4-8-CV12 (assembly GCA_019358975.1). Lineage (NCBI taxonomy): Bacteria > Bacillati > Cyanobacteriota > Cyanophyceae > Leptolyngbyales > Trichocoleusaceae > Trichocoleus > Trichocoleus desertorum. The sequence continues at coordinate 38,419 of JAHHIL010000045.1, read as the reverse complement.
GCTGTCATTTTTGTTACTCGATAAAGTGGTAAACGTTACCTATGTCTATTCCACTCCTTGAAATTACACCCAAAACCCAGAATCAACGGGTTCCAGGTTTCGAGGTGCCCAATGAAGATGCTCCTCAGCTCTATCGCTTTACAGAAACCGCTTCTGACTCGGATGTCCAGGGGTTGATTTGGGCGGCTTATCGCCAAATCTTCAGTGAGCACCTAATTCTAGAAGAGTACCGTCAACTTCCCTTAGAGTCGCAACTCCGCAACCGCCAGCTTTCTGTGCGGGAGTTTGTGCGAGCTTTGGGTAAATCTGATGTCTATCGTCGCGAAGTTGCAGATACCAACTCTAACTATCGCCTGGTTGATATCACCTTCAAGCGCTTCCTAGGGCGGGCAAGTTACGGCAAAGATGAGCAAATCGCTTGGTCAATTGTCATTGCCACACGAGGCTTGCACGGCTTCATTGATGCTGTCGTAGATAGCGACGAGTACCGCCAAAACTTTGGTGACTCCATCGTGCCCTACCAACGGCGACGGATGGAGGGTAGACCCTTCAACTTAGTGACTCCTCGCTATAGCGACTATTGGCGGGTTCAGCTGGCTACCGCAGGGAGTGGCAGTGCGTTTGCTCAGGGTCGGCAGTACCAAGCGGGCGATCGCGATCTGCAAGTGATTCGCAAAGGAATTCCAGCAAACTTCCTGAATATGGTTCAAGGCATGTTGGTGCCTCAAGTGAGCTACCAACGCACCACAGACCAAGCACGGGCTGTCGCAGCCAGCTATAAAGCAGGTCAGACTGATTCGACTCATGGCGCACCAACGCCCCCAAGCGTGAAGCGGACTAACGTAGCATTGCCCTATCGTTACATTCCGACTCAACCCAAGGTCTAATCAGCCCACTTTCAGGCTGACGAATCGGGGCGATTCGATTGCAGGACTATTTAGGAGTTTACCGATGTCAATTCCTCTACTAGAGTACAAACCCTCTTCACAAAATCAGCGAGTGGCTGGTTATGAAGTGCCAAATGAAGATAATTCCGATATCTACAAGTTAGAAAGCGGTAGTTCTACGGGTGATATCCAAGAAATTATCTGGGCTGCTTACCGACAGGTGTTCAGCGAGCACGAAAGCTTACGTAGCCACCGCCAAACGGCTTTAGAGTCTCAACTCAAAAATCGGGCCATTACAGTTCGGGATTTTATCCGGGGCTTGGCAAAGTCTGATGTTTATTGGCGGTTGGTCGTAGAAACCAATTCCAACTATCGCGTGGTGGAGTTAACCCTAAAGCGCTTATTGGGCCGTGCTCCTTATAACAAAGACGAAGAAATCGCTTGGTCGATTAAGATCGCGACCCAAGGTTTGAGCGGCTTTGTCGATGCTTTGCTAGATAGCGAAGAGTACAGCCAAAATTTTGGCGACAACACGGTGCCCTATCAACGTCGTCGCTATAAAGACCGCCCGTTCAATTTGGTCACACCCCGTTACAGCAGCTATTGGCGCGATAAGGAAGAAGGCGATCGCTACAAGTGGGGCGATGTCAACAACTTCTTGGCGATGGCGCGATCGCTCAAGTTGCCTCAAGCCAAGTTTGTGACGGTCAAAACCGATAACATTCAGATTCCGGATACCACTCGCGACGCGCAGCCCGCAGGCACCCTGGCTTCGATCAATACATCCGCTGGTTTTCCGATCCGCTAAAAGCGTACAATCCAAGAGAGGCGTGGAATTGAGAAGTTCCTTCGGTGATATCGTTTACCCGCTCTAGGCATTGTAAGTTTTTAACTATTTTTATAAGGGAGATTCTGGCATGGCATTGCCGTTACTTGAATACAAACCGACTGCTCCAAATCACCGGGTTCGTAGCTTTGGCATTTCCGACCAAAACGAAGACACCCCTTACATCTATCGGACGGAGAACGTAAGCTCTCCTGAAGAATTGCGTCAACTGGTTTGGGCGGCTTATCGCCAAGTGTTTAACGAACAGTTGGTTCTGAAGTTTAACCGTCAAGTGACTCTAGAAACTCGCTTGGCTAACGGCTCCATTACGGTGCGTGACTTCATCCGCGAATTGGCAAAATCAGAGCGCTTTTACACCTTAGTCGTAGGCGTGAACGATAACTACCGTTTGGTAGAAGTCTGCTTAAAGCGTTTGTTGGGTCGTGAACCCTACAACCAAGATGAAAAAATCGCTTGGTCGATTAAGATTGGCACTCTAGGCTTCCACGGTTTTGTGGATGCGCTGGTGGACAGTGAAGAGTACACCCAAAACTTTGGGGATAACACTGTCCCTTACCAACGTAAGCGGATGCAGAATCGGCCCTTTACCTTCCTGCCTCGCTACGGCGAAGATTATCAGGAAGTGGCTGGTACCGCTACCACTGACTGGCGCATCACCTTGGAGAAATTCTACAGTCGCAAGTTCCAAGATCGGCAGTTGCCTGAAGGCGATCCTCGTCGCTTCCGGGAAGTAGCGGCTTCGATCGCACCCAAAGTGAACTATGCACAGCGCCTCTCTGCTTTTGACATCGACTACCTGAACAAGGTGCCTGTGCGCGGCAGACGCTAAACTTTACAGCCACCCTAATTGGTTGGCTAACGGGTAATTTTTAACTGGGTCTAGTTACTGTTGACTAAAAACTTGGCGAATCGCGATCGCGGTTCCATGAGTTCTTGGATACAACAGTGGGTAGACCCAGTAGTTTTAAAGGAGCAATATGGGAGAAGCCTATGTCTCGCCTGATTAAGGTTTTAGCAATTGACGGTGGTGGCATCCGAGGAGTCATTCCAGCGATGCTATTGGCTGAAATTGAAAAACGCACAGGCCGAGCGATCGCCGAGTTATTTGATGTGATCGCCGGAACCTCAACAGGCGGAATTTTAGCCTTGGGTTTAACCAAGCCCAACCCTAACGGCAAACCTGCCTATTCAGCAGTTGATCTCGTGCATTTATACGAAGCCGAAGGACAACGAATTTTCCCTAAATCTTCGCTGAGTAAACTACGCAGCTTAGTTAACCAAAAGTATCCAGCGATCGGCATCGAAACCGTTCTCAGGCAATACTTTGGCGACACCCTATTGAGCCAATCAATAAAAACGGTTTTAATTCCTAGCTACGATACCGAGTTACGGTGTCCTTACTTCTTCAAAAGCCGGAAAGCCAAGGCAGATCGCGATCGCGACTTTCCAATGGCGACTGTCGCTCGTGCCACATCTGCTGCTCCAACCTACTTTGAGCCGTTACAAGCCAGATCGAAGCAAGGTTTAGTACCCTCTACCTTTATTGATGGTGGCGTGTTTGCCAACAATCCCGCCATGTGTGCTTACGTAGAAGCCAGAAGAAATCATCCCGAAACTCACGATTTTCTGGTCGTTTCTCTCGGTACAGGCGAACTAAGCGCTAGCCTCAATTATGCTCAGATCAAGAATTGGGGCTTATTGGAGTGGGCTCGCCCTATTTTCAATATTGTGTCCGATGGTGTCAGCGACACCGTGGACTATCAATTGCAAGAGTTGCTATCTACCGAGGATACCGAAGTTAACTCAAAGCGCTACTACCGTTTCCAAGCTTCGCTCCATGCTCTTGGTAGGCTCGATCGCGGCAACCACATTGATGATGCCAGCTTAGAAAATATTACTTTCCTCAAGCGAATCGCCCAAAACACCATTAACAGCAACGAGGGAGAGCTAAAATCGCTTTGTCAGCAACTCGTGGCTGAAGTAATTGCTAGTTAGCCTGTGTAGTTAATCAGGCCAACTCAGCTTTAGTACTATCTCTCTCTCAGCTTGCCTCTATCTAAGCGGAGGGGGCTTCGTCTTTAGGAGCGTCGGAAGGGATCGCCGTTTCGCTCTTTGCCTGCGCCCGTTGCTCCCGCTGCTTGCGATCAGCGTTGAGGATGTCTTCCATCGCGGCTTGAGCTTGAGCCATTTTTTCTAGATTGCTGCGATAGAGTTCCAAATCTTTTTGGACTTTATCTTCTGGCAGGTGTAACTGGGTGCCCGCTTGCTTTAAGAACTCAGTTCGCTGTTTTTCATCTTTAACCAGTTCTGGATCAGCGGCTTCCAAGAAGGTAAATAAACCGATCGCAAATAAGCGGCTGTATTTGAAGTTAGGCTGGGTTGCGATCGCTTGTAGGGTTTCCTGAAGCATCTGGCCACCCGGTAGACTAGAGAGTTCTCCAGTGGGCGAAATTAGTTGTTGCGGAGACACTTGAGTCGCCAATGCTTGTAACTGCTCAGCATCTTGACGATACTTTTGAGGATCAGCTCCTAAAGCCTGACAAAGGGCATTAAAAATTGAGGCTTTATCTTGCTCTGGGCGATAGCCTTGCATAAAACGGTCAAAAGAGGACACAACTCCTAGCGCGTAGATAGGGTCGTAATGAAAGTCAACATTGACCGAAAGCAAGTGCATTTCTACCATCAGCTCTTCCACGACCCGTCGGTAAATGGAGTTGATGGGACGGGTGTGAACCGTATAGAAGCTGCGCTTAGTATCTGAAACAGTGCGAACGTTATTCACAGGAAGCATTGAGGGGATCAGTAACTTCATTCTCTCGCTTGACGGGAAGTTTGCCAAGGCAACAGCGCGCCAATCAAGGATGACTGTCTCTGTATTCTACAATTTTAGATTACGGAGTCTCAGCCACCATGCAATTTTCGCCTGAATTAGTTGCTCTAGCCCACTGCCTTTGTGGTGAATTTGACAATCAGAAACAAGTTATGACAAAGGAATAGACCCAACCACAGGTCAAGTACTGTGGGGGCCATTTGGGGACCTTATGAATTTACTAAGCGCCAAAACTTTGCCAGCGAACTGGCGCTTTAAGTAAATAGCGATGTGGGCCGACCAAATACAAGATATTTAGCTAGCAATCCCTCTAGGTACACCTTCTAAAGCCTCATCCTCAGTTTCGAAGATTTCAAATACTGAGTCCATCATGGTGACTTCGAAGACAAGCTTGGCTTCTGGATGCACGTTACAAATGCGGAAGCTGCCTTTGACCTTTTCGGCGTCACGCATCCCTGCCACTAGAGAGGTGAGACCAGAACTGTCAATAAAGTTGACCTGGCCCAAGTTCACCACCACATGGCGGCTCAACTTAGAAATACATTCCTGTAACTTGAGACGAAATTGCCAAGCGGTTGTAATGTCTAAGCGTCCGGTAGGGGTTAAGACAATGACGGTTGTACCGTCTTGGGTTGTATAAGTTCTCTGCTCCATTGGGATCGCCGATCCTCCCCTAGCAATAATGGGTCGTTGGGTTAATGGGCTGATGTCTACAACCAACCGTTAGAGAATCAGTAGCAGCGGCAACTCAAAAAGCTTGAGCTACTGATGGGTCAGTTAATTGGCAACCAGCCATCGTTAAGTCTGTAGGCTCCCCGAATAAGACACGAGTTGCGCCTTATCTATAGTTGGCAGGTGGCAGAAGTTTATAACATATCGGACAGAAAAGTTTCTGGCGATCGCGGCACCTACCTCCCGTAGTTTACCTTAGCTCTGAGGGGCGGAAGAAAACCAGTTAACCCAGTCTTGCGGCTTGAGGAAGGTTTGGTACAGTTCAGCTTCAGGAGTATTGGGCTCTGGCTCGTAGCCGTACTCCCAACGCACCAGAGGCGGCAAAGACATCAAAATCGATTCGGTGCGACCATTGGTTTGCAGACCGAAAATTGTGCCTCGGTCATAAACCAGGTTGAATTCGACGTAACGACCGCGACGATAGAGTTGGAAATTACGTTCGCGATCGCCATACTCTGTATTCTGTCTGCGTTCGGCAATGGGTACGTAAGCAGGTAAGAAGGCTTGACCACAGGACTGAATGAAACTAAAGATCTCTTCCCAGCTACGGCTACCGATCTGGCCTACTTGATTGCTGTGGAGTGCAGCTGGGCCTTCTGCCTCCAGACCGCGATACAAGTGATTAATGAGTCCATCTTGGTAGTCAAAGAAGATACCGCCTACCCCTCGCGTTTCTTGACGATGCTTCAAGTAGAAGTATTCGTCGCACCACAGCTTAAAGGTGGGGTAGTACTCAGGATGGTGAGCATCGCAAGCTTGCTTCAGGGTTTGGTGAAAATGCACCACATCTTCCGCAAAAGGATAGTAAGGGGTGAGGTCAATTCCACCGCCAAACCACCAAACGGGGCCAGCCTCAAAATAGCGGTAGTTGAGATGCACCGTCGGGATGTAGGGGTTCCGGGGATGTAGCACCATCGAAGTGCCCGTAGCATAAAACTTATGACCTGCGGCTTCTGGACGTTGAACTAAAACGGAGGGGGGTAGATGAGAACCCCAGACTTCAGAGAAGTTCACCCCTCCCTGCTCAAACACTCTGCCTTCTCGCATTACCCGCGATCGCCCGCCGCCCCCTTCAGGCCGATCCCAAGCGTCTTCTTGAAATGTTGCTTGCCCGTCTAGCTGTTCCAAACCCTGGCAAATTTGATCTTGCAGGTCTTTCAAGAACTGACTGACTCGTTGGCGTGAGTCAGTAGGAAGGGTCGGTTTAGATGCAGTTGCCTCAGGAGTGGAAGAAGTAGTCATAGCCTTCAGTGCAATACCGTTAAAAAGTTTGGCTGGCGTGCTGAAATCTCAACAGAAGTTAACAGTTTTTACAAGCCCAAAGCTTAGCTAGGGATAGTTCAGGCAGGCTGAGTGAAATGACTCAAGACCAAATCTCAGGGTCTTGCGGTGCGTAAACTTCTATAGAGTTTTATCGAGAGAATCGCAAAAAGCTTAACAGATAGCAGAACAAAATTGGCAGAGTTGATACGTTTTGACAACATTCCTTGAGAAGCAGCACTTGAGAAACAGCATCTGAAACTTGAAGATCCCCTTCCGCTGGGAACCTAGAGAAGGTTGGAGTCAGCAAATCCTTGATCTATCTTTAGCTTGATCGCACTCCCCCAGTCCAGTAGTTATGATGTCTAATCCTAGGTAAGCGATCGAGATTGTTAGGATTGAGCGAAGCAGTGATCGGCGCTATCCCAACCTATTGAAGTAACTCGATGCGGGGATAAAAATGGCAAAATTCTGGACGAAACGGCGGCTTCAGCGTCATCGGATCAAGTTTCAGTATTCTCTGGTGAGAACTTACCAAGCACTCAGTACAGCCTCTGTGGAAGATTTATGGTGCAAGATTGGTGACCTCACCGACGTGTCTTGGCACCCTCTACTGGCTAGCACTGATGTTCCTCACGGCTTGGTAGTAAAACCAGGATTAATTTATCGGGCTATGACACGCTTGGGTCCGATTCCAATTCGAATTTTTGTGGAGCGCGTCAATCCGGGCGAATTACTCAGCGTCCGAATTTTGGCCATTCCTGGGGTAGAAGAAAGAGTAACGTACCAAGTCGAATCCACTGTTTGTGGCACTCGTGTTTCTTACTCAGTCACTTTGCGAGGCTGGCTCTCTCCTTTAGTCTGGTCCCTAACTAAACCCTACGCTGCCAGAGTGGCAACCAAGTTAGCACAAGCGGCAGAGCAGGGGGCGATGACAACTGTACCAATGGATGCAAGAACTCGATCGCCAGGGAATAGTTGTTTTGATTTTTAATCTTAATTTGATGCAGCTTTGATGCAGTATTAACGACTTGGAGCGATCGCATCCCACACGCATCCACCCGAGGTAACGGTAAGATTGCACTAGAGGAAAAGCTAAGTGAGCTTGTATCCTCCCGTCGCAGTTAGGGTGGAGAATTGATCATCCCGTATGCTTAATGCTGATTCAGTTTTAGAAGTTCTACGCCCCGTTCAAGACCCTGAGCTTCGCAAGAGTTTGGTGGAATTGAATATGATCCGTAACGTCGCGATCGCAGATGGAACCGTTAGTTTTACGTTGGTGCTAACCACTCCTGCCTGCCCACTGCGCGAATTTATTGTGGAAGATTGTCAGAGAGCAGTCAAAACTCTGCCTGGAGTCCAAGAAGTCAAGGTAGAGGTCACTGCCGAAACCCCACACCAAAAGTCGCTACCCGATCGCACTGGCATTGAGGGTGTGAAAAATATTGTTGCCATCTCTAGTGGAAAGGGTGGCGTTGGCAAAAGCACAGTCGCTGTGAACGTGGCAGTAGCCTTGGCCCAAGCGGGAGCCAAAGTGGGCTTGATCGATGCAGATATTTATGGCCCCAACGCTCCAACGATGCTGGGTCTGACAGATGCCCAAGTGATGGTGTCCAAAGGTCCACAAGGAGACATTTTAGAGCCTGCCTTTAACCACGGGGTCAAGCTAGTTTCAATGGGCTTCCTGATTGACCCTGACCAACCCGTAATCTGGCGCGGCCCCATGCTGAATGGAATTATTCGGCAGTTCCTCTATCAGACCCAGTGGGGCGACCTAGACTACCTGATTGTGGATATGCCCCCTGGGACTGGAGATGCTCAGTTGACTTTGGCTCAAGCGGTACCAATGGCTGGAGCTGTCATTGTCACCACCCCCCAAACGGTTGCCCTGTTAGACTCGCGCCGAGGATTGAAAATGTTCCAGCAAATGGGTGTACCTGTGTTGGGCATTGTCGAGAACATGAGCTACTTTATTCCCCCTGACATGCCCGATCGCCAATACGATATTTTTGGTTCAGAGGGAGGAGCAAAGGCGGCTCAAGAATTAGGTGTACCTTTGCTAGGCTGTGTACCTTTAGAGATTCCGTTACGTCAAGGTGGCGATCGCGGTGTACCCATTACGGTTGCTGATCCAGATTCAGCCTCGGCCAAAGCTTTAAAGGCAATTGCGCAACAAATTGCGGCAAAAGTTTCTGTCGCCGCGCTGACATCGGCGTAATAGATGTTTATGGTGACTGGGCAAGCCCCAACGCCGCACTAACAGCCTTCGACTTAAACTTGACCTTTTGCTAGAACATGTTGCAGAAATCGCTAGCCCGAATTCGCTGGAAATCTTTAATTCAACCGTGGCAAGAAACCGATGGCTGGTTATTTTTCCTCCCCATTGGTCTGACCTTCATGGGCGGGGTGATGATTTACAGTACCGAGTTAAATCAAGGATGGACAGACTGGTGGCAACACTGGCTAATTGGCAGCATTGGGCTAGTGCTGGCCTTAGCAATCTCAAGGTGCCGCTATGAAAACCTATTGCAGTGGCGTTGGGTGATCTACGGCATCACCAATGCCTCTTTGCTGGCGGTTATGTTTATCGGCACCACTGCGCTCGGAGCCCAACGGTGGATTACGATTGGAGGCTTTAATATTCAGCCTTCTGAGTTCGCCAAGCTCGGCATGATTATTACTCTGGCAGCCATGTTGCAAGGACGCACGGCCTCAACCCTAAGCGCTGCGGTTCAAACTTTAGCCGTGACAGCAGTGCCTTGGGCTTTGGTGTTTTTGCAGCCAGACCTGGGAACGTCGTTGGTGTTTGGGGCAATTACGATTGGTATGCTCTATTGGGGTAACGCGAACCCCGGTTGGCTCGTGCTGCTGATTTCCCCAATTGTTTCAGCCATTCTGTTTAATGTCTTTTTCTCCAGTTGGTTGATTGGCCTGGAAGTGATTTGGGTCTTGCTGGTGGGCGCGATCGCCTGGATGACCTTGCCTTGGCCTAGGCTCGGAGCGCTAGGGGCAGTAGCGGTTAACTTGATCTCCGGAGCCCTAGGGCACGTCCTCTGGGGATTGCTCAAGGATTACCAAAAAGATCGACTGATCTTGTTCTTAGATCCAGACAAAGACCCCTTGGGAGGTGGCTATCACTTGATTCAATCTCGAATTGCGATCGGCGCGGGCGAGATGTGGGGTCGAGGATTCATGAAAGGCACTCAAACCCAACTCAACTTTATTCCAGAGCAACATACTGACTTTATTTTTTCTGCCATTGGTGAAGAACTAGGCTTTATTGGTTGCTTTCTCGTCTTGATGGCTTTTTGGTTGATCTGTCTTCGGCTGGTAATTATCGCCCAGAACGCTAAAGATAACTTCGGCTCGTTATTGGCCGCTGGTGTCTTTGCCATGCTGGTATTTCAAGTTGTGGTGAATGTAGGGATGACCATTGGTTTGGCTCCTGTAACAGGAATTCCGCTGCCTTGGATGAGTTACGGGCGATCGGCACTACTAACCAATTTCATTGCGATCGGCTTAGTGCAATCGGTGGCAAATTACCGCCAACGGTTAAAATTTTAGGGCTAAGCTAGTTAGAAAAGCAGCAAACTTCACTCCATCCTACTTACTGAATACTATGATTTTTCCTGGTTCAGCAGTTCGGGTGATCAGCCCCAATGATATCTATTACGGCTTCCAAGGTCTGGTGCAGCGCGTAACCGATGGCAAGGTAGCTGTGTTGTTTGAAGGAGGTAACTGGGACAAGTTAGTCACGTTCCGCTTATCGCAGTTAGAGCTAGTAGATGCCACTGCAGGTCGTAAGAAAGCGAAGTAGCATCCATGCGGTTGCCCCTCCCTCAATTCGCCCATCAAAATCGTCCGCCTAATCACATCGCGGAAGTGATTGAAACGGCAACGACTGAGTTTTTGGCGCAGTGCTTAGAACCGGAAGACTTAAGTTTTCCGGTTATGCCAGCTTTTGGCAGTTGGGTGCGCTCTGTTGATGAGGAATCGGGAAATCAAGTTTATGCAGTGGTGTATCACGCCACGACTAGCCCAATTGATTCAGTGCATCGAGCGCGAGCTTTAGGGCTATCGTTGCAAGACTTGCGCGAACAGCAACCCCAGATTTTTGCCATGCTCAAGACAGAATTTCGGGCCGCGATCGTTGGGTTTCGACCTTGTCAACCTGGAGTGAGTGGCACGCAACAGCTGAGTGAAACTATTTATCAGCACCTACCCCCTCGCCCACCACAGATCCACCAAGCAGTTTACACCTGCGAACCCCAAGAAGTACTGCACTTTAGCGAAAAGCTAGATTTTTTAAGGGTTTTGCTGCAAGTGAATGGAGCTCCCGTGGATGCTTTAACCGCAGCGGCGATTCGAGAGATTTATCAACTGCGTCAAGCCGATCGCACCTGGCTAGTGAATGCAGGACGCACTTTGAGCGTGTTACTCAAAGATGATTACGATCGCCTACGAGTAATTTTGAGTCAGATCCATCTATAGGTATTTTCTTCTTCTTCCCTTAGAGCCTTAAGGTTTTGAATGATGCGGACAAGTCAGTATGTGAGCAGAGTTTTCTGCCACCCTGCCTGAGAGTTGCTGACACTCATTCACTTTAATGGACGCTCTATGGAATCGATTTTGAAATTTTTTGAGGAACCCATCGTTTCGTTTGCGGTTCTCTTAACAGTAATTTTGACTGTACCCATCCTCGTAGAGCGGTTCCGCATACCAGGATTGGTAGGGCTACTGGCAGCAGGGGTAATTTTAGGGCCAAATGGCTTGCACTTGCTGCAAAAAGGCTCAGAAACTATAAGCCTGCTAGCCGAAATTGGGCTGTTGTATCTGATGTTTGTGTCAGGTCTGGAAGTCGATATTGAGGAGTTCCGGCGCAAAAAATACCGCTCCATTGGCTTCGGTAGCCTGACCTTTGCGATACCCCTGATCTTTGGCACCGCTGTGGGTCGTCTATTTGGCTTTGACTGGAACGCTTCGGTCTTAATCGGTTCGCTGTTTGCTTCCCACACTTTGCTAGCCTACCCAATGGTCAGCCGCTTAGGTGTGGTGTCCAATGAGGCGGTCACGGTTACAATTGGAGCAACTATTTTTACCGATGTTGGCTCACTATTAGTTCTGGCAATTTGTATTGGCATCAATCAGGGTGACTTTAATGCTACCAAGCTAGCCATCTTGCTCGGTTCCCTAGCAATTTACTCAGTTGTAGTGCTATTTGGGTTTGATTGGGCAGGTCGGCAATTCTTCAAGCGTACTGGAGATGACGAAGGCAATCAGTTTTTATTCGTCTTATTAGCCATTTTCCTGGCTTCTCTAGGGGCACAACTGATCGGGGTTGAGAAGATTGTGGGTGCGTTCTTGGCAGGTTTGGCAGTGAATGATGCCGTCGGTCAAGGCCCAGTTAAAGAGAAAGTAGTATTTGTCGGTAGTGTCTTATTTATTCCAATTTTCTTTGTTAACTTGGGTCTGCTCATTGATATTCCTGCTTTCATCAAAAGTATCTCCTCGATTTGGTTAACTCTAGCGATCGTCACTGGCTTAATCATCAGTAAGTTCCTAGCAGCGTACGGGGCTAAACTGATGTACCGCTACAGCAAGGACGAATTGCTAACGATGTGGTCGATGTCAATGCCTCAAGTGGGAGCAACATTGGCGGCTGCACTGGTAGGATATCGGGCTGGGATGTTGACTGAAGGCGTGCTCAACAGTGTCATTGTGTTGATGCTGGTGACCGCTACCTTGGGTCCATTAATTACGAGTCGCGTTGCTCCTAAGCTGATTACATCAGACCCTGCCTTGGAGTCTGATGCCACACCCGTCAATTGGGGGACTGGCACAACAGATCATCCTTTTACTGTAGTAGTACCCGTTTATAACCCTAAAACAGAGCAGTATTTGATTGAGATGGCGGCATTGCTAGCTCGGCATGAGTCGGGGCGGGTTGTGCCCTTAGCGATCGCTACAGCTCATGCCCATATGGATGCCCCAACTCTCGGTTCGGCAATGGAGCGTAGCGATAGTTTGCTCGCTAATGCTACAGGCATCAGTCAAGAACTGGGGGTAGAGGCAGAACCATTGCTCCGAATTGACGATGGCATTGCTCAAGGGATTAGTCGGGCCAGCCGAGAGCAAGATGCCAGCTTAATTGTCATGGGTTGGGGTCGGCGGACTGGATTCCGGGCCCGTCTATTTGGGAATGTGCTTGACAGCGTGCTTTGGTCGTCCCACTGCCCCGTAGCTATCACCCGGTTGTTAAACTCTCCCACCAGCATGCAGCGCATTTTGGTGCCTATCGATAACCTGGGAGCCGCATCAGCCAGAACGGTACAGTTTGCTCAAATGTTAGCTTCTGCCAATCAAGCCACTGTAACTTTGCTCCACGTGAGCAATCGCTACACATCCGCTGGCAAAAGGGCTTGGACTGAATCACAATTAGCGATGTCGGTAGCTAAATGGGCACCGCAGCTCAAACCTGAAATCCAGCTAGTAGCCAGTGATAATGTCGTGGCGGCCATTGTGCAAGCTTCTAGAACCTGCGATTTGGTAGTGCTGCGATCGCTCCGTCGTCGAACTACAGCTGGACTGGCTATTAGTGATGTCACCACCCAGATTGTCCAACAACTCACTTGTTCAATCGTGATGTTGGGCGAACCGCAGCGATTGCAACCTGGTGTAGTAGTGAATCAAACTCAGAACCAGTTGGTTACCAAGGCTTAGATCAATACCAGACAACAAGGGCTTAATACAGTCTTGGCTCGCTCGTTCAGGAGTAATTGACCGTTCTCTGTCACACTGATATCTCTACCGGGCAAGAACCCCTTGCCGATTAGCCGTTGGTAGATCGCAGGAGAGGTAATTCTGCGAATTTCTGCCATCACGTCAGCGGGGACTAAATGTTCGACAGCCCAAAAAAAGGCATCAGTGTCAAAACCAATTAAACGCTCAAAACTAACGAGCAATACTCCTGCTACCTCGATAAGAGTCAGTTGGCTTTTTAAATTGGCTATGAGATCGCGGCCTACTTGAGTGTTGCGGATCATCATAGCCAAAGCCATTCTTTCGATTTCTTGCTCTAACTTTAAGTCGCTCATGTTTGGCACTAAGTCAATTCTTAAGGAATTGTGATTTTGCCAAGTATACCTGAAGACAGAGGCAAAATAGCCCCTGCGGTAGAGGCGAGTTCTAAGATTTTTCAACTTATCTTCTTATTTTATAAAAGAAGAATTTTCGAGAGCGCGTAGCAGCATCTTCGACACAATTGCTGAGACTGCTTTCTAGGAAAAACAACCCAGTATGTAAAGAAATAAAAACTAAAAAATTTTATTGGGAGAAGTTGAGAAATTGCAGCCCCAGACACAGAGCTGCGATCGTTCCAGACACACAAATTTCTCCTTTCAAGATTTTTTCTGATACCTTTTCTATCGGAATTAAAACAACTTCAATGGCTTCAGTCACATCAAGTTTTTGCTCACCAGAAATAAAAGCATTCTGAGCCACAAATAAATGAATCCGATTCGTATCTTTTACAGGGTTGTCATATAGGGTTGCCAGTTTCAGCAAGTGAGGGGCACTGTAGCCTGTTTCCTCTTGTAGTTCTCTCTGGGCAGCAACCTCTGGGCTTTCAGTATTGGGGTCAAAAGTACCCGCTGAGAGTTCTAGTAAGATTTCCCCTATACCGTGACGATATTGCCGCACAAACACAATTTCTTGGTTAGCGGTAAGGGCAAGGACTAGCGCCACATCAGGCCGAACCACGACGAAATAGTCATCAATCACTTCCTGGCTAGGCAACAGCACCGTGTCTTGCCGCACTCGGCATCATTGGTGATCCAAAACCATGCGAGAACGCAAGGTTTGCCATTTACGAGGCGATCGCATCATTTCAAAAACTCCTAAGCCTTTTACTCAGACTCCGAAACTTAAGGCATTACCCTGTAGTCAAGGTTAAGCAGTTGGTTAAAGCATTTATTTGAGTGCTATTTGCCAAGCTGCTCAGGATGGCTTGATACCTGTTAGGCACTACTGAAATCACTCGCTCGAATTATTAACCCCCTCATGCCCCCTTACAGTTTTCTCATGATGCAACGTCGCCACCTTTCTGCTATAGGCAAAGTTTTGATGGGTGCCACCCTCGCCGTAGAATTTTTGGCTCCTGCTGCGATCGCGGCACCACCCCGAACGCCAGACCAGACAGTTTCCTGTGAAGTGTTAGTAGCAGGCGGTGGTTTAGCAGGTGTAGGTACGGCTTACGAAGCCTTATTGGCAGGGCGCACTGTCTGCATGACTGAGATTACCGACTGGGTCGGAGGACAAATTTCGGCTCAAGGCACCTCGGCACTGGATGAGCGGCAGACCCAGCGATCGCTGCTGTTTTACTCCCGTGGCTACCTAGAACTACGACAACGAATTCAGCGTCATTACAAGGGAGATCTCAACCCTGGTGATTGCTGGGTGAGTGAGTCTTGCTTCTTGCCACAGGATGGGCACCGAATCTTATTTGACATGCTGCAACAGGCAGCGAAGCGCGGGAAAGGGACTTTGAAGTGGTTCCCTGCCACTGTCATTAAAGAGTTAGACACAAGTACTGTAGGGTCTGGTGTGGGGTCTGGACAACAGATTCAAGGGGCGATCGCGATCCAGCACCGTCCTACCTCTAAAGCTACCCCGCTCAACTCGCTGCCACTTTCCCAAACAATTGAGGATGCCTACCGCTACGAAAACTCAGCCCAATTTCAAAAAGCGATCGTGCGGTTTGTGCCAGCTCAGCCGAAACCATCTAAATCTCGAACCAATCAGGCTCAAACTAACACGCCTCAATGGTATGTAGTTGATGCCACTGAAACCGGAGAACTGGTGGGGCTGGCTGATGTGCCTTATCGCCTCGGCATCGATCCTCGTTCTTACCTAGAGCCGTCTTCCTCTAGCGCCACAGGTGACCCTTATTGCACCCAAGGCTTTACCTATACTTTTGCCATGCAGGCAACCGAGCAACCCCAACAGCATACTCAGCCTCCGTTCTACCCCAACTACGCCGGGTACTACAGTTATGAATTGACTCGGCTCGCCAGTTTCCCGCTTGTCTTTACCTATCGGCGGATTTGGAATCAGAATCCAGCCTCCCAAGAAGCGAAGACCCAATTAAACACCGGAGTCATTACCCCTGGCGATATTTCCATGCAGAACTGGACTTGGGGAAATGATTATCGCCCTGGCACTGCCACGGATAACTTTATTTACACCCGCGAGCAACTAGCTAGCAGTGGGCAACTCCAGCCAGGAGAGTGGATGGGGGGTCTTCGGGCGCAAAGCCTCCAAAGGGCTGAGGAACTGTCCCAGGGTTACTTCCACTGGCTAGTCGCAGGTACAACTGATTCCCAACTCGGAGCAGGAGTTAAACAGCCACAGCCCAATCACCGTTACCTAGCAGGATTTGATTCCCCGATGGGGACGGCTCATGGCTTGTCTAAATATCCTTACATCCGCGAAGGTCGCCGCATCATTGGTCGTCCGTCTTGGGGGCAGCCACAAGGCTTTACAGTTTGGGAGGTAGATATTTCTCGCCTGGATTACTTCAAAGATGAGTACTACCGCCAAACGCTACCCTCTCAGATGTATCGTGGTTTGCAAGCAACCTTAGCAGGCCTAGAGGCCACGTCATTTGTAGGGGGCAAATTGCCTGCGGACAAAATTACTCGCCGCACGCGATCGACTATTTATCCAGATGCGGTTGGGATTGGGCACTATGCGATCGACTTTCACCCCTGTATGACTCAGAATCCTCCTGAGCGCCCCGGTAATACCGAACGAGAAGGAGAGCGACGCGGGGCGGGTAGTGCCTATCCCTTCCAAGTCCCCCTGCGAGCCATGATTCCCCAGAAAATTGACAACATGCTAGTGGCGGGTAAGAGTATTGCTACCAGTCACATTGCTGCTGCTGCTTATCGGGTGCATTCGTTTGAGTGGTCTTCTGGAGCGGCTGCGGGCACCACGGCGGCTTTTGCTTTAGAGCAAGGCATTGCGCCTTACCAGTTGGTTGATCAGCTACCAAGCCCAGAGCCGCAGCTAGAACGCCTGCAACAACGCCTAATCCAGAACAACAACCCGATCGCCTTCCCCGATACTTCGATCTTCAATGAAAAGTGGGAGGAGTGGAAATAGAAGGGTGCTCAGAGGCCGAAGCGATTTCAAGTCGTTAGAATTGCACTAGGATTAAATACGTAGTTTTGTTAAAAGTGTTTTCGGTAACGGCCTATGAATCTGGTACTTGCGGCAGCTTCCCATTTTGCAGCCGCCGCGCCTACGGTAGCGCCTGAAAAGGCTGGTCAAGTTACCCGTCAAACTTACCCAAATTACAAGATCATTGTGCTAAACGACGACTTCAACACGTTTCAGCACGTGACCGAGTGTTTGCTAAAGTACATTCCGTTTATGACTAGCGATCGCGCTTGGGAATTGACCAATCAAATTCACTTTGAAGGTCAAGCAATCGTTTGGGTAGGGCCACAAGAGCAGGCGGAACTTTACCATACACAACTAAGCCGCGCTGGTTTAACGATGGCTCCTCTAGAAGCAGGTTAACCTAAACGGCTTGAGCAGAACTTTTGGGATGCTGCGATTTCCTCTATGCTGAGGGATGCTTCTCAGCGATCGCAGCCCACTTCAAACTGGCAAAACAATGGCTAACCCCTCTCGCGGCAGGCTTGTTCTCAACCACTCCACCCATATTCCGGGCTTAATTCGATTGTTGGAACGACTGCTTCAGCAAGAGGGGATTCAAACGATTACCCCTGGTGTAATTGGAGCTGTACGAGCGCACTCCCCAAAACTTAAGCTCAAGATCTCTGTCCCCATTCGCGGCGGTTTTAAGGTAATTGCCCGACAAGGCAAGACAGTACAGGAAGTGTTTATTTTAACGAGCTTGACTCAAGAAGTCTTGGAAAGCGCGATCGCTACAGTCTTAGCAAAGTAGCAGCCCTAGCAAAGTAGTAGTCTTAGCAAAGTAATTGATTAGGACTTATTTTGCGGGGCTAGCACTACTCAACCTGACGCAGCACAACCGCCAAACGATTGAGCGGCAAACTGATCGTGCAAGCAAAAGTGAGTAGGTAAGAAAGAATGGCTGTGAACTTCAGGCTTAGAAGCAACACGTCCCAGTCAGGCAAGGCAAACTTCTGCACGCCCAAAGCGACGCAGTGCACAGTCCAATAGGTAAAGATCATCAGCATCAACATGCTTTCAGCCTGTTCAAAATCTTCGTCTTGATCTTGAGGCATGCCAACTAGTAGGCCGAGACCAGCCAGACAAGCAAAAAATGACAGCAAAATCAACCAGTCATGCCAGAGAAGCGTTGGCATCATTGTGTCCTTGATTACGCATTGAATCGAAAATTAGTCTAAAAGATTTGGGCTTTCAACTCACAAAAATATTACAAACTGCAATGAATTCATGAAAGAAAAAGCCTACTTCGCATTTTTAGAATTCCCGCCAAATGGCAAAAACTAAAGTGGATTAAAGGTTTAACCACTACTTTCTAATTTGGGATCAATTTTTAGTTAATTAAAGTTAATCAAGAAAAATGAATCGCGATTCCCATTGGCAACAGGAGGGTAAAGTCCATTTTCAAATCGGCAATACTTTTTATCGGCCTCAAAGCCAAATTGGCAGAGATCTAGGACTATTGGCCGCAGCAATTTATAAAGCTGATACGGGCAGACTGCGAGTTCTCGATGCCATGACTGCCTGTGGAGTCCGACCTCTCCGCTATGTATTGGAAAGCCAAGCAGACTGGGTGTGGGCAAATGACGCTAACCCGGATGTGAGCCCTACTTTAAGCCAAAATTTATCTAGTTATTTAGAGCCAAATTCTTATAAAATCACTTATCAAGACGCCAATCGCGTCTTTTTTGATTGCTATCAACGGCAAGATTATTACGACTTAGTTGATGTAGATAGTTTTGGCAGTCCTGCCCCTTATCTCAGCACCAGTCTTTGGGCAACAAAAATTGGTGGGTTGCTCTATTTAACGAGCACAGATGGGCGCACGAGTTCAGGCCATGAACCCGAAAAAAGTTTGCAAGTATATGGCGCGTATGCCCGCTGGCATCCGGCGTTGCACGAACAAGGATTGCGGATGTTAATTGGTAGCACCTTGCAACAAGCAAATAATAAAGGATTGAGTATTCAACCCGTTTTTTCGCTATTTAATGGCCAGGTGTATCGGGTGATGGTACGAGTTTTAGCCAATCCGGGTTCTGAGCTAAAACACTATGGATTTTTGGGGTACTGCCATCACTGCGGTCACTATGAAACGGTATCTTGGCGTCAACTCAGCCGTGCCGTTTGCCACCACCACTCTCCACCAGAGCCTCTAACCCTTAGCGGCCCAATGTGGTTGGGGTCATTGCACGATCGCTTGATGTTGCAACGAATGGAAAAGTTAGCTCAAGAGTGGCATTGGCCCGAACGAGTGCAACTGCTACAAACCATGCAAGCTGAGGCAGACTTACCTCCCTACTTTTTTGGTTTAGGCGAAATTGGCCGACGCGGCAAAATAGACCCGCCTGCCCGCGATCGCCTGATCCAACTCCTGCAAGCCGAGGGGTACCAAGCTAGCCCTACTCACATCAATGCTCAGGCGATTAAAACCAATGCTGCGATCGCCACTTGCCTAGAGTTAGCTCGCCGCTGTCACCCAAACCCTGCCATTCCGCCAGCGGGATAGCTTAGTCCAACAAATCAGCCTCTAACTCCAGTGACATAAGCCGACGTGAGCGCCTGTTGGGGAGCCTCAAAGATTTGGGTTGTGGGACCGACTTCGATCAATCGTCCTGCTCCTTCTTGCACCCAAAACAGAGCCACTTGATCGGCGATGCGTTTGGCTTGAGCCAAGTTATGAGTGACAACCACTAAGGTATATTTGCCCCGCAGCGTAGCGATCAACTGCTCCACCACTTCGCTGGATAGTGGATCGAGAGCGCTACAGGGTTCATCCATCAGCAGCACTTCTGGTTGGAGAGCTAAGGCTCTAGCGAGACAGAGCCGCTGTTGTTGCCCACCAGAGAGCGACAGGGCAGGCGTTTGCAGCCGATCTTTCACCTCATCCCACAGGCCCACACCTTGCAAGCTGGTTTCAACAATGTGATCAATTTCATCACGTTGCTTGATGCCATGCTCTCGCAACGGAAACTCGATGTTCCGCAGGATGGAGAGCGGAAAGGGATTGGGCTTTTGAAACAACATGCCAACTCGACGACGCAAAGAGATGACCTCGATCGCCTGAATGTCTTGGTCTGCCAGGAGCACCCGTCCCGATCGCCGCACTTTAGGCGTTAGTTCTACCAGACGATTTAAGCAGCTCAGAAAGCTGGTTTTGCCACAACCAGAAGGCCCAATTAGCGCCGTAATTTTCCCCGGTGGAATGGTGAGCAAAACACTCTGAAATGCAGGTTTGCTGCCATAGAAAAGGCTCAACTGCTCGGTTTGCAGAGAGGGTGGATGCAGTACTGGGGTGGAAGCTGGGCAACTGTGGGTGAGGGAATCGATCATGGTTAAACCACTAAAATGCGAGACTTGCGAAACCGTTCTGCCAGCCAAGAAACAGTGCCATTAATCAGCACTAAAACCGTGACCAACACTAAAGCCGAAGCATAGGCGTGAGACTCACCACCAGAGACATTCATGGCTAAGTCAAAAATGTGAACGGAGAGGGCGCGGCCAGAATCCAATACTGACTCTGGCATCCGATCGACGTAGCCACTGGTAAAGATCAAAGCGGCGGTTTCCGCGATCGCTCGTCCCAAGCCCAACAGTAATCCCACGACCAGCCCAGGCATTGCCGCCGGGAGCAGTAGTTGCCAGAGCGTGGCCGTGCGGGAAAGTCCTAAGGCAGCAGCGGAGCGTCTGTAGTCATCAGGGACAGCTCGGAACCCTTCTTGAGTGGAGCGAATTAAGATCGGCAGCACCATACAAGCTAGGGTTAATCCGCCGGACAAGATGGAGAAGCCTAAACCCAAGGTTTTGCAGAAGAAGGCGTTGCCAAACAAGCCAAAGACAATCGAAGGCACCCCTGCCAAGGCATCTAAGCTTAAGCGGACCAAGCGTCCTAGCCAGCTTTCGGTTGAGGTAAATTCTGCCAGCAGCACAGCGGTGCCCACTCCTAGGGGAATAGAGACTGCCATGCAAACGCCAATAATCAATCCAGTGGAAACCAGAATTGGAGCAATGCCACCTTCTCGTCCCGCATTCAACGGCTCAGTCGTGAGAAACTCCCAAGAAACCTGACCGATTCCATGCCAGAAAATATCGCTCAACAACCAGAGCAAAGCTCCTGTTACTAGCAGCACGACCGACCACACTAAAGCGATCGCCCACCATTCAGAAGATGGAGAATCAGCTTTCGACGTTGATCGCCTTACGGATGACGTAGTGAAGTCAGTCATATTGACCTCGATTCAGCACTTCCGCGATCGCCACCAGTAAGGCAATCAACCCCATCAATACCAAGCCACTGACGAAGAGAGCAGCGCGGTGATTGTCTACGGCATAGGCCATTTCTAAGGCAATATTGGCAGTTAAGGTTCGCACTGGGTCAAACAAGCTGTGAGGCACCTGCACCACATTGCCGCACACCATCAACACCGCCATTGTTTCCCCGATCGCGCGGCCTGTTTCTAAAATCGCACCTGTAATCAAACCGGAACGAGCGGCGGGCAACACCACACCCCGAATCATCGCCCACCGTCCCAAGCCTAACGCTGCGGCTCCTTTGACATACTCCGGCGGCACACTGGCAAGGCTAGCATCAGCAACTAAGGCGATCGTCGGCAAAATTATTAAGGTCAAAATCAGCGTTCCGGCGAGTAAGCTCGGCCCCGGCGGATGAATCCGGTTAATCAAGGGCACCAGCACCACCAAACCCCAAAACCCATAGACCACCGAGGGAATGCCTGCCAACAGCTCAATTAGGCGACGGTAGGGTTGCGCGATCGCAGGAGGTGCATAGTAATGGCAAAACACCGCCGAAAGGATGCCCAATGGCGTAGCGATCAGCACGGATGCCACTGTCAGCAGGAGTGTGCCCGCCAACATTGGCGCTAAGTTGAACTCATTACTAGCTGGGTGCCAGGACGCATCGGTGAAGAACCGGGATAGACCTACCTGTTGCAGCAGGGGAATCGCTTCCCAAATTAAAAAGAACAAAATCAGGAGCAGAATCGCCCCCGAAATTAACGCCAGTCCCCGCAACAGCCAGAGGAGCAGCGTCTCACTGTGTCGCTGGGACGAAGTATTGCTGTTTAACAATGTTCTGGACTCCCGGAGAGCGAGCGAATTCAATAAAATCTTTTTGCAGACCCGTGGGTGCGGTTTTAGTCACTAAATTCAGGGGGCGAGAGATGGGAAACTTTTCACTCGCTACATTGGCGATCGAAGCGGCAACGCCCTCAACAGGCAAGAGCTTAATTGGGGTGCCATGGGTAGCACCATATTCCGCTGAGCCAATCGAGACATAGCCGATCGCATGGGGATTTCCTGCCACTGTCTTAATGCCCTGCTCGTTATCTCCAATCACCACATCAGATTTGATGTCCTTGGTTTCCAGCTTGAAGTAGTGAGCAAAGAGTTCTAAGGTCGATCGCCCTTCTGCCTTATTCACGACTGTAATCGGCGCATCTTTGCCACCAACCGCTTGCCAGTTGGTAATTTTCTTGGTGTAGATCTCGACAATCTGCTGATCGCTCAACTGCTGCACCGGATTGGCTTGGTTGAGAATCACCGAAACTCCATCCTTGGCGATCGCAAACGCCTGCAAGTCTTTCTCGTTCTCCTTGAGTGCCCTAGACACCATGCCAATGTCGGCCACGCCTTGACGAGCATCGGCTATGCCGCGCGAAGACCCCCCCGATTGCACATCAATCCTGACACCGGGATGTTCCGATTCATAGCGCTTGGCCATCTCAGTTGCCAGCGGTGCCACCGTACTTGACCCAGTCAAGACCAATTTGCTTTGAGCAGAGGTAGCAGTTTGATTAGCAGCCTTTGGGGACGAGTTACAAGACTGCAACCAGAAACAAGTGGCTAAGCCAATCGACAAAGGTAATAAAGTTCGCAGTTTTTTCATCAACTGTTCCCAGCGTAAGAGTGAGTCCAAAAATCAAGAACTACAGCTTAGTCAAACGAGAGCAAACAGCAGCCCAAGTCGATCGCTCTGCGGGTGTCTGCTGGTTGGGCTGGGCTGGCCAGGTGATAAAGCACGGCTTTGCCATCACGGGTAGCTGTCACCAAGCCTTCTTGTCGTAAAACTTTCAAATGATGGGACAGTAAGCTCTGCTCTAGGCCCAATACCGCATTCATCTCTCCCACATGCATCGATCGCTGCATCAGCATTTGCAACACCGCTAAGCGAGTTGAGTCGGCCAAAATCTTCAGCTTATGGGCGCAATCAGCTTGAGGAGCTACCGGGGGAGAACTCATAGCTATCCTGCCTTGAATTACGAATAAATGGAAAATGACATGAATAGAAGTTGATACAAACGTATATTCATATCAATCTGCATTCATTAATCTATCATTAATCATTTCTTAGCAAAATTCTGAAAAGTACCTGAAGCGGTTCAAGCGATCGCCCTCACTTGCTGCTCGTCTAGCTGCCCCAGATATCAAACTAGAGAGAAGCATAGAATGAAAGCAACCAAGCCGCGATCGCCCACCCTCGCTCAACCCCATGATCTCAACCAAACCCAGATTTGAGAGCTTTGAAGAGTACCTAGCCTATGACGATGGCACAGAGAAGCTGTATGAGCTGTTTAATGGAGAGTTAATTGAGGTGCCACCAGAGTCAGGGTTTAATGTCGAAATTGCCAACTTTCTATTTGCCATCCTATTGCCCATAGTTGGACATCGCCGCCTCAGAGGGCATGGACTAGAACTTGAAGTCAGAGGCGAGCCGCGAAACCGCTATCCCGATTTGACGGTGATTCGAGCAGAGCATGTTGAGCAGTTGAGGCGGCGCAATACTCTGCGGTTTGAGATGGCTCCTCCCTTGTTGGTGGTTGAAATCGTCAGTCCTGGGGAATTACAACGCGATCGCGACTATATTGCCAAACGGATGCAATACCAAGATCGTGGCATTCCCGGATACTGGATTGTAGACCCTCAGTTGGAAACGTTGCTGGTATTGGAACTTAGCGATGATGCCTATACAGAGGTTGCAACTTTTAAGGGTGACGACAAAATCCAATCATCCCAGTTTGGTGAGCTGAATCTAACGGTTGCTCAACTCTTTGCAGCAAGTAAACCGACCGAATAAAGACACCGTAAGGGCAATGTAAGGGCGAGGCAAGGGCGATCGCTACAATTGATGGCAAAGAGATTTAAGTCTTTCTCAAACTAGTGGTCTAGATTCAGGAGGCTACTTGTGGTCACTGCCACACCAGAACCTAATACTGAACTTCAGCAACCCCTGGTTGGAGAACAGCGAGTCGTAATTCGTGGATGAAATTGCAGCGGTTCAGTCATTACGAACTTGGTTTCAGTGATCGCGCTAGCTCCCCAGTGCTTGGACTGGCGCGGTTCAGGTGCTCTTACTTGTATGTTTTATGGCGATCGCAACATCTCTCTAATTGCGATTTGACAATCGGAAAATGACAGCGGTGAGATCACATCAGCTTCAGACAAGACAATCTCGCTGGCATAACCTGTTGCAGTTGGCGAACGAAACACATGAAGCTGACGCTGGTTGACATCCAAAATCCAGTAGTCTTGGATGCCAGATTGAGCATAGGCTGGGGCTTTTAACTCGCGATCGCGCCTCAGCGTACTATCTGCCACTTCAATCAGGAGATAAACTTCATTGGGAGTGGGATGGTGGTCTTCATAATCCTGAGGGTCAACTTTGACCACAGCGACATCGGGTTCTGGCTCTGAGTAGTCATTGAGTTGAATTGGATCTTGGAAACGGAGG
The DNA here is from genome assembly GCA_019358975.1 of Trichocoleus desertorum ATA4-8-CV12. NCBI lineage: Bacteria > Bacillati > Cyanobacteriota > Cyanophyceae > Leptolyngbyales > Trichocoleusaceae > Trichocoleus > Trichocoleus desertorum. The sequence goes on along the minus strand of JAHHIL010000045.1, from coordinate 13,901 downwards.
AGAACGCGATTTCCCAAACGAGCCTTAAGTACCCGCTCAATTCGAGTGACTGCGGCGCTGTGTGCCGTTCCCTTCGCTGCCATTGTGTAAAGCTGTCCTGAAATTAACTCGACTCGTTCATCAGGTGCCAAAACTCCCGCTTCTACCATGCGGTGATAGTCCTGAACGCTGAGTAAGCGAAGATCTGCAACAACCATGATCTTGTCCTGTTCAAGATTAAACCAGCCCGATCAGCAACTCTCTGAAGACTGTTCACAAGCACCAATGCTGACCCAACTAGTAGAACCATCCGCCCAATGTTCTTTTTTCCAGATGGGGGCGTTGTGTTTGAGAGTGTCGATCGCGTACTGACAAGCAGTAAAAGCTTCTGAGCGGTGAGGGCAGCCGACAGCCACTAACACGCTAATCTCCCCGATCGTTAAGCGTCCGGTGCGGTGATGGATCACGACTCGTTGTACTTCAGGCCATTGTTGGCGAATCTCTGCCGCAATTTGTTGAAAAACCCGCAGCGCCATTGGTTCATAGGCCTGGTATTCTAGAGCCACTACAGGCCTGCCATCGGTTTGGTTCCGCACCGTGCCGCTCATTACCACGATCGCTCCATTGGCGGCATCGTCCGCTAACCGATACACCTCATCCAGCGATAATGGTGCAAATGTCATGGCGAAACTATCCCGTGCGTCCACGGAAGTTGGGGTAGAGATAGCTAGGGTGGCAGCGGCATCCATGCGGTGATCTTAGGGGTGAGCTTTATAGAACGTCCTGCCTCTATTGTGCGGATCTTTGCGTTAAACAGAGACAATCTTGGATTGAAATGGCAGAATCTCTCCTCAAGCTCTCAAATTGAAACTCTTTAAGCTTTGCCACTGCCCATCAAGTACAGCAAAGCCATGCGGACAGCCACACCACTGGTGACTTGCTGCGAGATCAAGCTGAACTCTGGGTCGTCCATGAGGTCAGAACTAATTTCTACCCCCCGATTCACAGGGCCAGGATGGAGCACCTTGACATTTGGCTTGCAGAGTTTGAGGCGATCGCGGGTGATACCAAATTGTTGATGGTACTCGCGCAAGCTGGGCAACAAATGCTGGGTCATGCGTTCTTTTTGTAGCCGCAATGTCATCACAAAATCTGCATCTTGTAGGGCTGGCTCCAGATTCCAGTGCAAAAACAGTTTGCCCGCTCGGTCTTTACCACAGTCGGTAAACAGTTGGGGCAAAAGAGTAGGAGGCCCAGCCAAATGCACTTCCGCACCACTGGCCGTTAAGCTCCAAATGTTCGATCGCGCCACCCGTGAATGCAAAATATCTCCGACGATCGCGATTTTCTTGCCAACGAGTAAATCTAAGCGGGGTCGTTCTGGATCAAGCAGAGTACAAATTGTAAACAGATCGAGCAAGGCTTGGGAGGGATGTTCGTGTTGTCCATCTCCCGCATTCAGCACCCCGACTAGAGAAGCTAAACGATCCATCTCATCCGCGATCGCTTGGGGCACTCCTGCCTGCTGATGGCGAATCACCATCAAATCTGTACCCATTGCCAAGTAGGTTTTGGCCGTATCGAGAATCGTCTCTCCTTTTGTTAAAGAAGAATTTCCCGGAGTAAAATTAAGAGTATCAGCGGATAAACGTTTGGCAGCCAGCTCAAAACTGCTACGAGTGCGAGTAGATGGCTCAAAAAATAAGTTGGCAACCACCTGTCCCTGAAGCGTGGGGACTTTCTTAGTTCGCCGAGATAAAACCTCTCGAAAACTGGCAGCAGTTTGTAAGACTGTGTCGTACTCTGCGGGAACAAAATCAATTAAAGAAATGACGTGACGGCGAGTCCAAGCTGTAGTAGCCATGCTGGTAGTTAGCCCGATAGTCTCAGGTTCCAACTTTAAAACTTTTGTGGAACCAATGGACAAATAGGCCAGCAAATCTAGTTCGATCAGACCCTGATCTCAAATCAGTATCCCAAATCAGTGTCTATTGATTGTGAGCTGTAGATATGTAAGCCGTAGATATTGAAGTTCCTAACGTCCTCAGCCAAGCTTTAACACATTAGGTTCCGCCATCTAGCTAAGGTAACTCTGCCACCAAGTGGGCATTATAAGCATAGTTGACAGAAGCCAAGCCTACTAGTTAGAGGCATGCAATCAATTCAGCCCTGATTGGCCCTTTCGCCGCTTTAGCCAAGCACTACTTATTCAGGAACAACGAAAATCAATGAAAGCTGCCTGTCCTGAGCATGAGACAGCGAGACTTCAGTCTCTACAGCAATACCAGATTCTAGATACAGAATCTGAACCTGCTTTCGATGAGCTAACTCGTTTAGCAGCTCACGTTTGTAATACCCCGATCGCCCTCGTCAGTTTGATTGATCGTGATCGCCAGTGGTTCAAGTCCAAGGTAGGGCTAACGGTTGATCAAACCCCCCGTGATCTGGCCTTCTGTGCCTATGCAATTTTACAAAATGACATTTTAGTAGTGCCCAATGCTTTGGCAGATGAGCGATTTGCGCGCAATCCTCTTGTCATTACTGAGCCTTACATCCGCTTTTATGCAGGAGTGCCCCTCACCACGCCAGAAGGCTTTAACTTAGGCACGCTTTGCGTGATTGATCATGTTCCAAGAGAGATCAGTGCAGAGCAAGTTGAAGCATTGCGCGTTCTCGCCCACCAGGTTGTGGCTCAGTTGGAACTACGGCGTCAGCGCCTCAGCCTCATTTCTACAAGCACTCTTACAGTGCCAAACCCATCTAGCCAAAAGGCACTGCGGACGAGTGAGGAAATCCAAGCTCATATTCACTCGCAACTGGGGTTTGTGCCGCCTTTCTTCAGTCCAGCCGAGACCCACCCTCAAGTCATCGAAAACTTGTGGCATCAGACTCAGTTGGCTTATTTAAGTAATCCTTTATCAGCAATATTTAAAGAAAAACTATCTGCTTATCTTTCTCGCTATTGCGCCATTCCTTACTGCATGATCTGCCACAGTTGCTCTTTGCGTCCTTTAGGGGTGCAGGCGCAGGAGATCTTGGCATTGTTGGAAGCGCCACCCCCGACAGAGCTAGAAGTAGACAAGCACATCAGCCTGTTGTCTGCTCAACCAGATCTGCTTTCAGCTCTCTCTAGAAGGGATGCCGATGTAGAAACTGCTCTCCTGTACTGCTCCATCTTTATTTTTCTGAATTCCGAGGCAGCAGAGTTTTGTCGGCAAGAGCTGCGACGATTGTTAGGGCCAGAAACATATCAGCACTTAATTACTTTTATTGCCTATGTCAAAACTTGCCATTTTTGGATGGAAGCCCATCCAGAGGTAACTTACACCACAGACGAGCGAGTTTTAGGGCATTTTCAGGCACTCTTAGAAGAAGCGCCTAACTTAGCAGATTTCTTTGAGCACTACCGAGAGCGGGTGCAGAATGAACAGCAAAACTGGGTGGAACAGCAAGCAGCGATCGCCGCTCAAAAACAGCAAGAACGAGCCTTAAAACAGGCGGCAATAGAGAACCTACGGCTGGCACGGGCGATCGCGGCTGTGTCGGATGGTGTTCTGATCACCGACCCGCACCAACTCGACAATCCGATCACGTATGTCAATTCGGCCTTCTGTCGGATGACTGGGTACGAACCAGAGGAAGTGATGGGGCGCAACTGTCGGTTCTTACAAGGGCCAGATACAGACCCCAAAGCAGTTGCAGAAATGCGTCGGGCGATCGCTGAACAACGCGAAGTACAAACAACACTACTTAACTACCGCAAAGACGGGCAACCCTTCTGGAACGAACTCCGAATTTCGCCCATTTTTTCGGAAGCAGGCGAGCTACTTTACTTTGTAGGCGTGCAAACTGATATCACTCAGCGCCAACAAGCTGAACAGAAATTTCGAGAACAGGCGGCACTGCTAGAAGTCGCAACAGATGCCATTTGGGTACAAGACCTAAACAGCCAAATTCTGGTTTGGAATCGTGGCGCAGAAACTTTATATGGCTGGACCGTTGCAGAAGCGATCGGTCAAACCGCAAATCAACTCTTGACCAAAGAGTCAACTTCGCAGCTAAAAGTCGCATGGCAACAGACGATTGCCCAGGGTGAGTGGTATGGCGAGTTGCGCCAAGTCAAGCGCAACGACGAAGAAGTGATAGTTGCCAGTCGCTGGACCTTGCTACGAGATGAGCAAAATCAGCCAAAATCAGTCTTAGTCGTCAATACAGACATCACTGAGAAAAAACAGATTGAGGCTCAGTTCCTGCGAGCGCAACGGATGGAGAGTATTGGTACTTTAGCGGGCGGCATCGCTCACGACTTAAACAATGTCTTGGCTCCCATTCTCATGTCCACTCAACTGTTAGAACGCAAAATTCAAGATGAGCAGAGTCAGCGCCTTCTCAATACGGTTGAGCTGAACGCTAAACGAGGGGCAGATTTGGTCAGGCAAGTTCTATCCTTTGCCAGGGGTTTAGAAGGAGAGCGGACTTTACTCCAAACCAGGCACCTAATTCTAGAAATCGCCAAAATTGCCAAAGAAACATTTCCAAAATCAATTGAGATTTACACAGATATTCCTCAAGAGTTGTGGACAGTTTCTGGAGATGCGACCCAGTTACATCAAGTACTGATGAATCTCTGCGTGAATGCGAGAGATGCCATGATTGACGGCGGGACGCTTAGCATCACCGCCGAGAATTTGGTGATTGATGACAACTATGCCCGGATGCACCTGGATGCCCAAGTTGGCCCCCACATTGCTATAACCGTATCCGATACAGGCAAGGGCATTCCGCCCGAAATTCTCGATCGCATCTTTGAACCTTTTTTCACCACCAAAGAACTAGGTAAAGGCACTGGCCTAGGGCTTTCGACGGTGATGGGAATTGTCAAGAGCCACGGTGGGTTTATGCATGTCACGAGCAAGCTCAAGCAAGGCACTCGCTTTCAGGTGTTCTTGCCAGCCACAGAAGCAACGTTACCCCAAACTACCGTCGAAAACACTGAACTACCTTGGGGCCACAATGAGCAGATTTTAGTGGTCGATGATGAAGCCGCAATTCGAGACATTACTAAGACCTCGCTGGAAGCCTTTGGCTATCGGGTGATCACGGCCCACGACGGCATTGACGCGATCGCCCTCTATGCTCAACACAAGCAAGAAATTAGCGCTGTCTTAGTGGACATGATGATGCCCGCAATGGATGGCTCTACCACGATTCGAACGCTGCAAAAGATTAACCCCCAGCTCAAAACTGTTGCCATGAGCGGTTTAGTCACCAGCGATAAGTTAACTGCCGCTGCCAATGCGGGGGTCAAAACTTTTCTCACCAAGCCGTTTACCGCCAAGGAACTGTTGCAAACCTTACAGCAACTGCTACGTAGCTAAACCAGGCCACTCGCTACTTTTCAGCTTCCTGATAGATGAAGAACCTTCAGGCTGAATGTAATCAGGGATAAAAAGAGAATAAAGCCGATCGTGTCGAGCATGGTGGTGACTAGAGGCCCACTAACCAAGGCAGGGTCTAGCTTCAGGCGCTTTAGTCCCATCGGTAGTAAGGCTCCTAAGGTAACAGCCACGATGGTATTGGTTGCCATAACTAAGCCCGCAACCAGTGACACCCAGCGCTCCTGAGGGGGAGTCCAAATTAGGGACAGAATCACCATTGTCGTGCCCAGTGCCAAAGCGGTTCCCAACCCCGCCAAAAGCTCTTTGCGGAGAATCTGCCAGGTATCTGCGGGTGTCACTTCCCCTACACCCAGCGATCGGATGGTCACTGTCAGGGCTTGAATGCCAACGGTGCCACCTGTGTTGGAGAACAGCGGCATAATTACCGCCAGTACGGGGACGAGGGCAATGGTTTCCTGGAAAGGGGCGATCGCACTAGAAGCTCCAATATAGAGCGCCATGATACCTATGAGCCAGGGCAGACGGTTCCGCAACTTATCGAGGGGAGCTGACAGAGATGACTCCTCGCCACCACTCCCTCCAGCAATCCGCTGAATGTCCTCAGTGGCTTCTTCTTCTAAAATATCCACCACGTCGTCGATTGTAATGATGCCTACTAGACGCTCTTCTCGATCCACCACGGGTAAAGCCAAGAGATCGTAGCGCTTCATCAGTTGCGCCACTTCTTCTTGGGGCATTTCGGTGCGAGCTTTGAGGACGCGATCGCTAGCAATATCCTGAATCAGGGCACTAGGGATTGAAAAGAGAAGTTGGCGCAGAGATACGACCTGTACTAGTTTACGGTTGTTGTCTGTGACATAGGCGTAATAAATGGTTTCCTTGTCTTGGTCAGTTAGGCGGATCTTGCGAATCGCTTCCTCGACCGTTAAGCCTTGGCGTAGGCGTACATACTCAGTGGTCATCACCCGTCCGGCGGTGCCTTCGGGGTAGCCTAGAATAGTCGCTGTGGCTTGTCGTTCGACAGGACTGAGCTGTTGCAACAGTCGCTTTACCACCCCAGCGGGCAACTCATCAAACAACTCCGCCCGATCATCCGGTCGCATCGATTCGACAATTTGGCAAACCTGGGTACCATGCATTGAATTAATCAATTCCTCCTGCACTTCGGAGGGGAGATATTCAAACACATCGGTAGCTTGGCCTTTGTTGAGTAAGCGAAAGGCGATCGCCCGCCGCTCTGGAGGGAGTTCCACAATGTAGTCCCCCACATCTACAGCAGGCAATTGATTCAGCTCAGACTTGAGCTGGTTTAAGTCAGCAATATCGGACAGCAGGGCACGGCCTTCCTGAGTAAGCATAAAACCTCCTACGTCTCCCCCGCGCTGGAAGACTGGCCGCCAGGCTAGAGGAGATATCTACTACCAGGGACTGGACTAGAGTCCATGAAACCAACAAAACTCAACATCGATACCGATTAGAGGCATCGCTACGTTCTATGCTAACCCTCTCCTGCTTTCGGTGGTAGAGTCCGCTCGAAGTTTGTTTAATGACACTCAGAAAAATGATCAACTTTTATAAAATATCTTTAGCGGTTTTAGCGACTGGTAGCGTGCTACTAGGATTGAGCAGTTGCAGCCCTTCTGCGGATCAAGCGAGCGATCGCGCTGACTCCTCTACATCAAATTCGCAGACTACCAGATCCGCTATTCAAGCACCCGCTGCGGTGCCTAGTATCACGCCTACTCCTCAGGCAAAAGCGAGCCCTGCTCCCACTGCCGCTACCCGCAGCCAGCCACTCAAGACACCCAGTAGAAATGTAGCTGCAACGACGACAGCTAATACTCAAAATACTAATGCTCAAAATACTGATGCTCAAAATACAGTGGCTGTCAAAATTTACAAGGTGGACAGCAATTGCGAAACTTTGGTGCCGCAGCCAGCAACCGTATCGGCGCAACAGCCCATAGAAGCAGCCATCGGTCAAACTTTGGCGCAATGGGATACCGCCGATTTTAGCTTGACAGGCTATCGCGTCAGCATCAATCCAGATAGCCGAGTTGCCACCGTAGATCTCCGTGTCAACCCAAATTCCAAGCGGCAACTGGAATCTCTTTCTAGTTGTGAGCAACTAGCGCTGCTGGGAGCTGTAAACAAAACTTTAACCGCCAATCCCCAATGGAAAATTGAGTCGGTTCGCTTTACAGAAAAAGGCGAGGAAGTCGTGCTTTAGAATTTCTGGATTCTAGAGCTTGGACACCGCAGGACATTGTTTGATGTACCAGCGCCAAGGTAGATCGGCACCTTGGGTTAAACCGATACGAGTGGTTTGGACAAAGGCGATCGCCCCTTGATCGAAATCTTCTTGCCAGTTGGGATGACGATGCTCCAACCATAAGGGCTGTCCTGGCGCGAAGGGCAGAGCTGTCAAGCTCAGATCAATTTGCAGGGCGCGACAAAGTTTTCCGGGTCCCGCTGCCACGCGGTCGAGTTTGCGTTCTTTAAGGGGGTCGATCCAAGCAGGGATTGTATTCAATTGCAAGGCTCGAATTAGGACAGCACTGGGCACCTGATCGGCATCAGTGACTACATTTAGGCAGTGGTACATGCCGTAGATCAGATAAACATAGCTGAGTCCGGCGGGGCCAAACATGACCGAATTACGAGTCGTGCGGCGGCGATAGGCATGGCAAGCAGGATCACCGGGTGCATAAGCCTCAGTTTCTACAATTAAACCGCGTAGAATTGTGCCATCTAGGGTTTGCCTGACTAAAGTGCAGCCCAACAAGTCTGGGGCTACCTCTGTAGAAGGACGAGCTAACCAAGAGGGCTGAATAAACTGAGCGGTGGAAATCAAACTCACGGTAATTGTGTCAAAAATGTTGCGATCGCTAAGATTTTAATCAGTTTGTTCTACAATGCCGTCAAGTTTGCTCTGCTTTGGCCTGCAAAGGTCTTCGCACATCCCATAGTTAATCCCCTTTACTGCTACTGCTGTTTACCCGGTTTATAAATATGGACGTTAAGTTAATTTTGGCTGTTCTAACCGTTGTATTTACAATTTCGTGCTTGTTTTTTGGCACTCGAAACGGTTTCTACGATTCTGACAACTATCACGGCAATGGCTCTGCACACTAATAACTACGGACGTGGTTGAGCTGGAATGTTTGCCCTACGGTGCTGGTCACGCAGACGAAGGAGTTTGCTTGCTGGTGCGGATGGGACCTCATCGGATTTTGTTAGATTGCGGTCTGCAAGATATTTCACCTCTAGTTGTAGATGGCGATCGCGCTCTACCTGCCGATTTGGTCTTGTGTACTCATGCCCATCCAGACCATGCTCAAGGGCTGCTAGCCCTACACGAGGCATTTCCTCAACTGCCCATCTATGCTAGCGAAGTTACCACCGAGTTATTACCGTTTAACTGGCCAGGGCTAGAGCCAGCCAAGATTCCTCCGTTTTGCCAAGCTTTGCCTTGGCGATCGCCGATTGAGTTTCAAGAAGGTTTGACGGCTGAGTTGTGGCCTGCGGGTCATTTACCAGGAGCTGCGGCCTTCTTACTCACTTACACCACGCCGCAGCGCAGCTACACCGTTTTTTATACAGGAGACTGCTTTCTTTCCAACTCTCGGTTGGTAGAAGGGTTTCCGCTAGAAGAACTGCGCGGATTACGCCCCGATGTCCTGATCTTGGAGGGAAGTTATGGCACCTCACGGCACCCTCGGCGGCGACAACAAGAAAACCAAGTAGCCGAGCGAGTTAGCCAAGCGATCGCCGAAGGTTATTCAGTCTTGCTCCCCACACCTACTTTGGGTTTAGGACAAGAGCTATTAATGTTGTTGCGGAGTCATCACCACTTTACCGGACGCGACATCAACATCTGGGTGAGTGGCATGGTGGCAGCCGCTTGTGATGCCTATATCCAGTTGCTGCCTCATTTACCCACAACCGTGCAGAATTTTGCTCAGCATCAGCCTCTGTTTTGGGATGAGCGAGTCCGCCCACGGGTGCGACGGTTACAAGATGCGGTTGCTCTCAACCCTAGTGAACTGTTGAGTGCGGCTCATTTGCAGCCTCCCTGTATTATTCTCACGGATGCTACGGCAGATTTAAGTGAGTATTGCCGTCCAGACAATGGGCCTTGGCTCCTATTGCTTCCTCAAAAATTAACCACCGTTAACGCAACGGAATCTGAGCGATCGCCCCGTCGTCAACTGGTTATATCCCCATCAAAGGCAGTAGAACGGAGATTGCAAGCTGAAATTCGCGCAGGCCGCTTGGCAGTAGAAACCTACTTGCTGGCCGATCACTGCGATGGCCCTGGAACCACGCAATTGATCCACAATTTGCGGCCTCAGCATGTGGTGTTTGTGCACAGTTCTCCCACCTATTTGTCTGATTTGACCAGTCTGGATGAGTTGCACAACCGCTATCACTTACATTCCCCTGCCGCAGGGACGGTGGTTGAGCTGCCTGTGGGTGAAACCTTTTTGCAACCCGCAGCCCCTGAAACCAGCTATGAAGGAGAACTGACAGAACTTGGCACTGTAGTCACGATTACGCTGCCCGATGCGATTACCGTCGATACCCGTTGGCACAATTTCGCAGATACAGGCTTAATCGAAGCACGTTGGCAAGGGGAAGAGTTGGTGCTGCGAGGCTTGCCGCAATGGGAGCTACTGACTCCAACCAGCGATCGCCCGCCGTTGGCTCTAGACTGTTGCGGCAACTGTCAGCATTACCGAGGACAACGCTGCTGGAATCAAATATCGCCTCTGTTTGGTTTCAAAGTAGCCCCAGAAGGGTATTGTCCTGTGTTTGAACCCATTCAATCCGAGGCTTCTAGTTCTTCGCCCTTCAGCAATATTTCGCCGCCAGACTCGGAGCAGCCTAAAGATGATGACGCTCCAGACCTTAATTGAGGATTTGGGAGGGCGATCGCGCTAACGGGGCTAACGATGAGCTAACTCAGCCACCGCCATCACAAACTCGTCAAACTCTAAAGGCTTAGAGAAGTACTTCTGAAACCCAGCGGCTAACGCCTTCGCGTTCACCTGTTGGTCTAGCAATTTCGTGCTGTAGTTGGTAATCGCGATCGCCGGAACGACCTGCAACCCTTTTTGGTTTTCTAACGCTCTCACCTCAGCGAGAAGGGACCAACCATCCGTATCAGGCAACCGAATATCACTAATGAATACATCGGGAACAAAACATTCCACTGTTTTGAGGGCTTCGTGACCTGAACCAGCAGTGATCACGCGGGCTCCAGACTGCTCTAATAAAAAAGTTAGCAGCTCAGCAATATCTGGCTCATCTTCTACCAGTAGCAACCATAGATCTGCTAAAGGTAAAGGCTGCGCAATTAAGTTTTGGTCTTGCAAGATTGTCATAGCAGAAATGAAAAGCCGCTTGTAGTAGTCAGTCCACAAGGGCGATGAAGGGAACTTTTGCTAAGTTACCCATTCTGGGAGCAGCAATAAAGCTTCCAAGGAGTGGAATTTTCATGAAGCCGAAAAGTATTTTTTATCACTTTCGAGGTACGCAAATCTGGCTGCACTACGCAAAGACAGCGGATCGCTCTAGAGGGGTCGTTTTACGAGGGTGGCGATCGCCTGAATTAACTCGTCCGGTTCTACGGGTTTAGCCAGATGTTTTTGGAAACCTGCGGAGAGGACTTGCTTTTGGTCAGACTCAGCCGCGTAAGCCGTCAGCGCGATCGCAGGCAGGGGAGCTTCTAGGGATGGTGCAATCATTCTCACTTGATGAATCAGCCGATAGCCATCCATCTCGGACATGCCAATGTCACTCACTAACACATCTACATCTGAGCGCCGCAACACCGCCAATGCCTCTGCCGCAGAAGCTGCCACCTCGACCTTCGCGCCTACTTGGGCCAAAACCGTACTGGCTAACGTCCGCATATCCGCTTCGTCATCTACAACTAAAACTCTAATGCCAACCAGACTCATTTCTGGCTCGGTTGGAGATTCAACAGACTCTACGACTGGAGCCCCTTGGATCATTGGCAACTGCACGGTAAAAGTTGAGCCCAAACCTTCCCCAGGACTGTCTACTCGCACTGTACCGCCATGCAACTCCACCACTTGATGCACAATTGACAGCCCCAGCCCCAAGCCTCCAAATTGTCGGGTGATGCTACTGTCTGCCTGACGAAAATGATCGAACACGTGAGGTAAGAATTCTGGACGAATGCCTTTCCCTGTATCAACCACTTGAATGTGAGCATAAGGGGACATTGCCTTTAACTGCACTTCTACACGGCCTCCAGCAGGCGTAAATTTGACTGCATTAGACACCAAATTCCACATCACCTGTTGGAGACGGTTCGCATCTCCTGCCACCAAACCTACGCGTTGATCTAGCTTGGTGTGGATCTCAATTGATGTGGCTGTTGCCGCTAAACGCACCGTTTCGATCGCTGATTCGATCGTCGTCACTAGATTCACTGGGGCAATATTCAGGCCCAACTTGCCCTGCAAAATCCGAGAAACATCTAGCAGATCTTCTACCAGTTGAGCTTGAAGCTTCGCATTGCGTTCAATGGTTTCCAAAGCTTGATCGGTGGTTTCGGCGTCAAACTGGCGAGTTCGCAACAGCTTAGCCCAGCCCAAAATCGGGTTCAAGGGCGATCGCAATTCGTGGGACAACACCGCGAGAAATTCGTCTTTGAGCTGGTTAGCTGTTTCTGCTTGTTGGCGAGCCGTTTGTTCTCGATGAAGGAGTTCTATCCGTTCGGTTTCGGCCCGCTTACGAGATTCGATATCAACTGCCGTTCCTACCCATTTAATAATCTGCCCTTCTTGATTACGTGCAGGCCCAAGGGAGCCTAAGTACCAGCGGTATTCCCCAGTAGCAGAGCGAATCCGGTACTCAATCTCGAATTGGTTGTCTGTCTTAGCAGCTTGTCGCCACTTTCGTTTCAGGCGAGCTTGGTCATCTGGGTGTAACGCTGCATCCCAGACATAGCCTAGGGTTTGGGCCTCGCTCAAGCCTGTGTAGTCATACCAGTAGTGATTGCAGTATTCGGCTTGTCCGGCGGTGTCCAGCAGCCAAACAAATTGCGGTAGCGCTTCTGCTAGTAATCGGTAGCGTTCTTCACTTTGGTATGACGCTTCTTGCTGCTCACTCAGCGCAGAGACCAAATAACGTAAGGATTGGGAGAGCTTGGACAGTTCGTCTCGCCCCTGCATAAGCGGAATCACAACTTTCTGATCGCCTTGCCGCATCCGATTGGCGATCGCCGCAATTTCTAGCATCGGATTGACAATCAGGCTAGCACTGAGCCAACTGAGGATAGCAAACCCAATGCCACAAATTAGCCCTAGCCCTAAGATCTGATTTTGCAGCCGCCGCGCCGGAGCTAAGGCCACATCTGCATCTTGCCGCACTAGCACCAGCCAGTCTAAGCCAGGATAATCACGATATCCTTGGGTGCGGGCAAATCCAGTTAAAAATTTTTCCTCACTCGGCCAAGATTCCAATACATAGTGATTTTGGTTAGCCTGAACTGCTTGGACGCTAGGTAGAGCCAAAGTTTTTCCGACCAAAGCATCAGGGCCGAGCAAGACTTGACCTGCCGTATCCAACACAAAAATTTCAACCTGGCTGTGCTGGGCCATCGGTTCCAGCAACGACTTCTTGACCTCCTCTGCCCAATCCCAACTGAGATGCGCAGCAATCACACCTTGCAACTGCCCCTGCTCACTGAGCACCGGAGCGGATAGATCCAGAAATCGTAAAGGTTCACCCTTGGTCTGTGGCAGCAGCTTAGCCAGCATGACGGCATCGTGAACATCGCCGACAAAAGGTTTATTCCGTCCTTGCTGAAACACATCCCTCGAAGCAACACTGACCCCTTCGAGAATTCCGCCAGTGCCTGTAAGTACGGTGCCCTGAGGATCGATTAGCGCTATCCAGGCGTAGTCAGGGAAAGTGTCTTGCAACTTTTCTAACAGCGATCGCTGAGCCGCAGATGAGTAAGTTAGGTTGCGAATGGGCGGTAGAGCCGCCAGAATTTGCATCTCGCGGTAGCGCTCAAACATGCCGCGATCGAGTTTGTCGGCCATTTGATAAGCCAACTCAGCCAGAGATTGCCCCTGAGTATTCTGCAACTGAACGCTCGTGGTATACCCCACCAGCCAACTCAGCAAGATTGATAGCAGCAGCACAATGCCACCCGTTGCCAATCCTAATCGCGCTTGGAGGCTACGAGAGGGATTCAGTTGAGCCAATCGGCTAGGGAAAGTCATCTAAAACCACAGCTATCGACAGCAATGCACCTACTAGGCTAGTAAAGATTAGCTGAGTTGTCAGATATCGCTCTAGATCTCTTCGTTTAGATTGTCTGACAACCGCAGCTCGGCCCGAAATGAAAAATCACACATGATTAGCATGGGAGGCTTGGTAGCCTCGTCTCTTTAGAGCGAGGTGGAAAAGCGACTCAAGCGGCTTTAGCCGCCTACTGGCTAGTGATGATGAGGATCTTCAATGTACCGCTGGATCGTA